>CAMHUJ010000120.1 GCA_946188175.1 uncultured Ruminococcus sp. | reverse complement strand
GCACCCATTCCTGCGGGAACGGAACCGTCAGCCAGAAGAACGGACTGCCGAGCAGATAGAATGAATAGGAGCCGATGAAGTTCGCGCCGAGATCAGTCTGCCAGTTCCAGCCGAAGCTGCCGTGCTGTGCGGCATCATGGGCAAGATAATAGAACGGGAGCTGCTGTGAATTGAAATCACCGTAATACGTAAAAAAGCCGCCCGTATAGATCATGACGGGCACCAGCAGAAGCATCATCATGCCGAAGCTCAGCAGGAATATCCGCAGATAGGGCTCACGGCGTTCTGCCAGCGGCCGGCGAACCGCTGCCCCCGGTTGTCTGCTCATGTTACTCTCCACCTTTTTTCGATTCTGGAATATATGTTTCTATTATAACACAAAGCGCCTGAAATGTAAAGCACATTTGTGCGATTTCTGACGGCAATATCTGACTTTTTTCCCGATTCAGCCCAGCCCGAAGAAGCGGCGCGTATTCTCAAGAACCTGTGCAGTCAGGTCTGCCTCGCCGATCTTCATATGCTTTGCAAGCTCCGCTGCCACATACCGGATATTCTGCGGTACATTGACCCGCCCGAGCCCCTCGACATTCTTCGGAATCAGATAGGGCGCATCGGTCTCGATCATCAGCCGGTCAATCGGAATCAGGCGAACCGCCTCGCGCAGCGCTTTGCCGCGGCGGTCATCGCAGAGCCAGCCCGTAATACCGATGTAAAAGCCCATATCCAGATAGGTTTTCAGCGTCTGTGCATCGCCGGTAAAGCAATGCACGACCGAACGGCTGCACTGCTCCGGATGCTGCTTCATCCGCGCAGCAAAATCCTTTGCGGCGTCGCGCTCATGCAGAAAGAGCGGTTTTCCGAGCTCCTCCGCGAGTTTGATATGCCGGTCAAAGCAGCGGAGCTGATTCTCGCGCGTCGAGAACATGCGATCGTAATCGAGTCCGCACTCCCCCACGGCAACGATTTTCGGATTCTGCGTCACGATCTCACGGATGCGCACAAAATCCTCAGGGCGCGCATGATCGGCACTGTGCGGGTGAATGCCGCAGGTGCCCCAGCAGTCATGCGTCTGCACATAGCTGCTGACAGCTTCATTTTCCTTCATATCCGAGCCGGTCAGAATGCAGGAGACCCCGTCCGCTGCCGCATCTGCGATGATGCGGTCAGGGTCGCGGAACTGCCTGCAAAACAGATTCAGCCCGATGTCGATGTATTTCGTCATATTTTATACCTCATATTTCGTCTCAGACAAATGCAGCGGGATTCTCATTCGGATAACTGCAAAGCACGCTGTCCGGATACCGGATGCCGCAAAAATACTTGCAGATCGAAGTGCTCTTCACCGCACATTTATGACTTTTCGTATGTTCCGCTTCATTCCACGGACATTGCATCTGATCCCAGCCGACATTTTCGCTGACCAGATCAATATCCATATTCGCGCCTTTCAGTTCTTTCACTTTCTCAAACCTCTTTTCAGTCAATCATCATTACGGAAAGTCTTTCGGGATGCCGTATTCCAAATTAGCATGTGATGATACAGCAATCAACACTAAATGTTTGGGTAATCCGGTCGCGAATGTCATCTCAGACAATTCCTGCAAAACTGCCGTGCATTGCTCCGGATAGCAGTGGAAAAAGAATCCTGCAAAGATATACCGCACAACAAGGTTTTCATCATTCAGATAGGGCAGAATCTCCGCAGCACGCCCCTCATCAATGAGTGCTCTTGCATATTTTCTGATTTTGTCAAAATTTCTGTTGTATATCCAGTTCGGAAGGTTGTGAAGCATAACGCTTTCCATTTTCTGACAGCATGCAAGGATTTTTTGCACATAATCCGTTTTCATATGCATCCCAGCCTCTCCCAGCGGCTTTTTGCCCGCTGCGGTTATGTTTTTGTTTGCATCCGTAAAGATGTATCCGCTGCGCGGATGCTATTTGGTAATGAGGAAAGATTCCCCGCTGCGCAGGGCTCTTTCCTCAAACTCCTATCTTCCCGAGCCTGAACGCTGGGGTGTTCCGCACTCTGCGGAGTGCGGCTTAGGGCTCTGCCCTAAGAACCCGCAAACTTTTGAAAAAGTTTGATCAAAACTTTTATTATGACGCTCATCCTGCCAAAAACGGGATTCCAAAGGGATACTATCCCTTTGGCAGGAGCTTGGGGACGGAGTCCCCATTATCAATCCGTCGGAGACACCTCATTCACCCCAGCAGTTCACGGAGCTGCCGTTCCTTCTCCTGCATCAGTTCATCGAACCGCGCAAGATAGTCATAGGGATATTTGCACTCGGTCAGGCGCTCAATGCCGCGTCTGCCGCCGAGCACCTTCGTCGATGCCCCCGCCCCGATGCCGAGAATCGTCTGCGAATCGTCCATCATCATGACATTATACGCACTCTCATAGCCCGGCTTTGCATAGCCGACATTTTCAAGGTTCGCCGCCATGTTCTTCTGCCGGTAGAGATAATACGGCCTGTAGCCTGCGGCGGTCAGCGTTTTCTGCGCATATGCGACCATTTCGCTGACGGCATCCGCATCGGGCATCGAAAGGCTCTGATAGAAGTCCGCAGCCTTTTTCAGCGACAGACAGTGCACTGTTATACTCTCCGGATTCAGTTCAACTGCGCGGTCGATACTCTCGCGGAAGCCCTGCACCGTATCGGCAGGCAGTCCCGCAATAAAATCCATATTGATATTGTCAAAGCCAAGCTCACGCGCCAGCAGGTATTTGTCAACGGCGTCCTGTGCGGTATGCGGACGTCCCGCCGCTTTCAGCACATGATCCTGAAAGCTCTGCGGATTGACCGAAATGCGCGTCACGCCGAACTGCCGGAAAAATCCGATGCTCTCCCGCGAGATCGTATCGGGTCTGCCCGCTTCGATTGTGTACTCACGGAGCGGCTGATTCACCGCGAAATTGCGGTGCAGCCAGTCGAGCGGCTGAAAGAGGTCGATTGAAGTCGGGGTACCGCCGCCGATATAGATGCTGTCAACGGTCAGTCCGAATTCTGAAACGAGATTGCCCACCATGTCGATCTCTTTGGCAAGACATTTGTAATAATCCGGAATCAGCTTCTGCATCTGCGAGACAGAATTGCTGACGAACGAGCAGTATTTGCAGCGCGTCGGGCAGAACGGCACCGACACATAAATCCCGACGCCGTTTTTCGGCGCGGCATCGAGAATCGGCTGCTCGATCTGCAAAATCTCAGAAGCAAGGCGCGTTTTCTCCTCCGTCACATGCCAGATATTCCGAAAATCATCCTCTGCCTGTGCAAGACTGCCGGTGCGCTCCGTAAACTTCCGCAGCAGATTCACCGGACGGATGCCGGTCAGCATCCCCCATGCGGGCTCGATGCCGGTCATCTCACAGAACATCGGATAGCTCAGTCCGGAGATTTCACGGTCAAGGATGTTATTCGGTGTATCAGAAGACAGCTTTTTCTCGCTTCTGCAAAGATTTTCGCCGATGCGGACCCGACAGGTCAGACGCAGCCCGTCACCCTCCGGCAGCAGCACCGCGGAAAAGCATTCCCCCTCCGCAGGCGGTTCCGGCTCTGTGGAAAACGTGAACCGTTCCGCAGGACGGAACAGCTTGAGCAGCGCTTCCATTTCGTATGTCCGGCTGTGTCCGTATGTGTGAATGACCAAAGCAGTCTGCCTCCGTTCTGTTTATCTGATCGTTTTTTCCATATAGCCGCATGAAAACGGGAAGAAATCGAATTCCTTTGTGCCGGTGTGTACATATCCCTGCAACGCATACCATTGCCGCAGTTTTGCTTCATCCGTCGCAAACGCGGTAAAGCGCGGCGCATTTTCCGGCGTAAAGCTGAATGTATCCGCGACCGTCTGAAAGCTGCTCCGGATGCGCTGCACACAAGCCGGAATGTCTTGTTCAGTGATACCTTTTATCATGCAGGATCGTCCTTTTCATAATGCACAAGCGTCATGCGTTCGTTGAGGATCTGCGGCACGCCGGTTCGGCGGTAGCCCATTTTTTCATACAGATGACAGTTGCCCGGCTCCTGCATGATCGTTGTGAGTTCCCAGTTTTCCGCACCGTGGATGCGCTCGGCTTCGCGGATCGCCGCCTGCGCATAGCCGCGGTTCCGGTACTGCGGCAGGATAAACAGCGGAGAAATGCGCTTGCGGCTGCCGTTTTTTGCATCGACAATCCGGATTGCGCCGGTTCTTTCGCCGTTTACCGTGATAAAATAATAGTATGTCTCCGGCTGCATCAGACGCCGCATGACCTGCGCCGCAGTCTCATTCGCCGGATTGATCGCATCATCCCGATACCGCGCGAGCAGCGCCGCAAACGATTCCTTCTGCATCTGCAAAACCGCATTGCAGTCCGAAACATCCGCACGCTGCAATATCACCGTGTTCACAGTTTTCTCGGAATCAGATAATGCCCGAAGGTACGCTCATGTTCAAGCGAAGTCTCGGCATAGTGTCCGGTATAGACCGTGCAGTCGCCCTCGAGTGCGCCGAGCCGTGCCAGCGATCTGCGCATATCGCGGATATTGCCGCCCTGAAAATCCACTCTGCCGACGCCGTCACGGAACAGCGTATCGCCGGAAAAGAGAATATCCCCGTGACGGAAGCATGAGCTGCCCGGTGAGTGACCCGGGGTATGCAGCACGAGAAATTCCAGTTCCTCCGAGAATTTCAGTATATCATTATCTTCAAAGGTACGGATAAAATCCGCATTCGGGCAGCGGTACTGCGCACCGTAGCCGAGCGATACCGCGAGCGAATACTCCGATGAGGTCACGAGCGGACGGTCAAGCGTATGGACATAAAGCGGAATCTGATACTTCTCAATGATTTCCGCAGCCGCGCCGAAATGATCGAAATGCGCGTGCGTCAGCATGATCGCAAGCGGCTTGATTCCGAGCGATTCGATCTCCGAGAGAATATAGTCCGGCTCGGCACCCGGGTCGATAATGACAGCATTTTTCTCACTGTCAGAGACCAGAAAGCAATTCGCTTCCAGCTCTCCGACAGGCAGTTTTTTGATTTCAAGCATTGATGATTACTCCTTCATTTCAAAGTCGCTGCGGCGGATCACCATATTGACCCTGCCCCATGCTTCATCGCCGAAGCGGAATGCATCCGGCGTCACGGAACGCTCGGTGAAGCCGGATTTTTGATAGCATTTTCTTGCTGCAATATTATCTGAGAACACCATAAGCTGCACCGCGTCTGCATCCGTTTCCGCAAACGCCTTCCGGACGGCAAGACGGAGCATTTCCGTCCCGATGCCCCAACCGCGCATATTGCTGTCAACTGCAACGAATTTCAGCATGCCTTCGTTTGTTTCCGGATTCAGCGAAAAGCAGAAAAATCCGAACGGCAAACCGGTTTCATTCTCTGCAACATACGGACGGTCGCCGGTCTGCGCGGCATGTTCCCGCAGGACTGCGTCAAAGCCTGCCTGCTCCAACGGATACGGAAACCGGTTTGCACACCACAGCGCATGTGTTCTTGCATTGCGGAACCAGCGCCGAACTGTGTCAAAATCCGCCTGCCGGTACGGTCTGATCTGCATACCCGTCAGCCAGAGCGACCGGATTTTCGCCGTAATCGGAAAGCATTCATCCAGCGGATCGCCGTAGCAGGCAAAATGTCCGATTGTATTCATCAGATCGTATCTGTCGCGCAGCAGGATCTCCCTTGTTTTCGCCCAGAGGGCTTCTGTCAGGGCTTCATCCGCGCCGTGTTCCATGTATTCATCGACGCCGCTGACAATCATCATGGCGACTTCATCCCGTTCAAGCCGGTTCAGATCGTCCCTGTGCACACGGTAAAACCGGATATAATCTTCGATGCGGCGGTAATCTCCGGCACATCGCGCCCAGTCCTGCTCATCCGGTTCCGGCAGCCTGACGCCGCATTCTTCGTTGATTTTTCGGTATAAATCGCTCATAGATTATTCCTTGAAAAGTGCTGTATACCAATGGATTCAACATTGGCGGAAACTTTGCTG
>CAMHUJ010000119.1 GCA_946188175.1 uncultured Ruminococcus sp. | reverse complement strand
CTTCTCTTGTGAATACAGCGGGCTTAACCTTGAAGATGTTCTGCCATGTGCCTTCTGCGAGAACGTCCTCGTACTCGTCAGAGATGTATACGTCTATGGCATTGTCTCTGTCAGGTCTTCTGATGTCGTCAACAAACTGGAGACCAAGTACCTGAGGGCTCTGTCTGAGCCACCAGTTGTCTGCCTTCTGACCTGCAAGTCTTGTGCAGTGGATCCTTGACTGCTGACCTGCGCCGATACCGATCGCCTGACCGTCCTTGACGTAGCAGACGGAATTCGACTGCGTATATTTGAGGGTAATCAGGGAGATGATGAGGTCGAACTTCTTATCCTCAGGGATATCCTTGTTCTCGGTGACGATATTGGAGAGCATGGTCTCCTCATTGATTGCGAGATCGTTTCTGCCCTGCTCGAAGGTCACGCCGAATACTTCCTTATGCTCGACCTTCGGCGGCTCATAGTTCGGGTCGATCTGCACGATATTGTAATTGCCCTTGCGCTTGGTCTTGAGGATTGCGAGCGCTTCCTCTGTGTAGCCCGGCGCGATGATGCCGTCGGAGACCTCGCGTGCGATCAGCGTTGCAGTGATCGCATCGCACTCATCGGAGAGCGAAATCCAGTCGCCGAAGCTGGACATTCTGTCCGCGCCTCTCGCTCTTGCATAGGCACATGCCAGCGGAGAAAGCTCGCCGAGATCGTCAACAAAATAGATCTTTTTCAGCGTATCGGAAAGCGGTCTGCCGATTGCGGCGCCTGCCGGAGAAACATGCTTGAACGAGGTCGCTGCCGGCATACCGGTTGCAGCCTTGAGCTCTCGGACAAGCTGCCAGCCGTTGAAGGCATCGAGCAGATTGATATAGCCCGGATTGCCCGAAAGCACGGTGATCGGGAGTGCGCTGCCGTCGTTCATATAGATTCTTGCAGGCTTCTGGTTCGGATTGCATCCGTATTTCAAAAGACGTTCGGTTTCCATGGTAAAAACTTCCTTTCCGGCGGCTGGTGTGCCGCGCGCAAAAATAGATTTCAGTGCGGTGCATTATCCGAACAGCGCACCGAGAAGACCGCCGGACTGCTTGGGTTTGGACTCCGGCTTTTTATAGTCATAGCCGCCGTAGGGCTGGCTGTGATTGAAATAGATATCGGGCGAATCGGAATCACCTTCAAAGCAATGCTCCGTATCGCAGTGCATACTGACGCCGTTCACGCGCTTGTAGAGATGCTCCTCATCGGGATACTGTCCTTCCTTCTGAAAACCGTTCTGCATTAGCAGCTGACGGTACTGCCTGACAGCAGCCGATGCCGCGGCGGAGGATTCCAGCCGGCAGCTGAACCGCCATGCCTCGGTATCGGCATCCGGAATTTCCTCGAGCATCATTTCAGAGCCGCCGCAGTTCCAGACAGGGAAATCCGGCAGCTTTTTCTTCCAGAGGGCAAGAACTTCTGCATCCGCCTCTGCCGCTGCCTGCTCTTTCAGCAGTGCGCCGGGGAGCTTTTCTCCGCAGCCTGCGCAGAATTTTGTATCGGGCTCATTCTGCCTGCCGCACTTGGGACATTTTGCCCCTTCTGCGATTGTCATATCCGGCAGCTTTGCGCCGCATTTCTGACAGAATGCCTTATCTGCCGCTGCGGACTCGCCGCATTTCGGACAGAGCTTCATGGTTTCGGCTGCCTTTGCCGCAAAGCCGCTGAACAGGGAACCGAGCGTACCGAGCGCTGCCTCCATTTCCTCCTTGGAGGGCATCTGCGCGGTATTTTGCGCGGCAGGCTGTTCCGCTGCGGTCTGTGCATTTGCAGTCTGGGCATCCGAAGGCGCGGCATTGGCAGAAGATGCCTGCTGTGCCTGATTCAGCGCATCGGCAGCCTGCGCAATAACCTGCTGCGCGAGTGCATCCGCCTTGGGCTGAATTGCCTGCTTCATCGCCTCGCTGACGGCATTCCCGACTGCGTCCTTAATCAGTTTATCAAACAATCCCATAGGTCATACTCCTTTCAGAAATCGAAAAGCAGCGACAAAAACAGATTTATGACATTGGCTGATTGGTATATCCGGCTGTCAGTGCGCCGGAATTATTTGGAGTAACGGTTGACGATCTTTGTGACCGCGCTCTGATCCTCCGGATTGATATAGCGGACGAACAGAGAAATCTTGTTGTCCGGATTCAGATTGCTCCAGAGCAGCTGCGTGAAGCCCTCGATGTCATCCGGAATGGAGACCAGCTTCGGCTCACCGGTAAAGCTCGGCAGCGGATTGCCGTCGCCGACATAGGTATGGATAAAGTGACCCTGACCGGCAATCGGGTTCTCATAGGTATAGGTGAAGCGCTGGCAGGAATCGGGGTTGCCCTCTGCGCTCTTGAGAATCGAGAGTGCATAGTTGAAGCTGCCCTTCTCGCAGCGGATGATGCCGGAGATTCTGGGGGTATAGTTCGGTGCATCCGGCTCGAACTTGCGTGCTCTGAGTCCCTGCTCAAAGGTGAACTGATGATCGAGCGCCTCATAGATCGTATCGGTCTGGTCGCCGTTCGTGACGATTGTCTTATTGCCGAGCACGCGCACCGGCGAATAGATAATCAGCGAAGGATCGGTGCATTTGGATTCGTCATATGCCTGTGTCTTGAGTCCGTCTCCGTCCGGAACGAAGATGCGGTTACGGGAGTTTTCGCTTCTACCCATGATGAAATATGCTGCAACAGCGTGCTTGCCGTCCGCCGAGCGTCCGAGGATGATACCTCTGCCGGGATAGCTGTTCGATTGCAGCTCCTGTGCCAGTGAGATCATAGCCATAATGATTTCCTCCTGATTTTCAATAATTGCCCCTTATGAGAGAGACTTTTCATAGAAGGCTTCGATGCGTTCCAGAAGCGGCTCATTGACCGCGCGGAACAGGGATTTGTCCGCATCCGAAGTATGCTCATTGCTGAAAATACCGAGCAGCTCCTCCTGCGGCAGGGATACATCGGGATATTGCGCAGCAACATACCGGTTGCATGCATCGGAATGAAAATAATCGTTGTGATGCGCAAAATCGCCGGTGATTGTATAAAATTCCGCATCGGGATTCGTGATCCGGTCCTGCTGCGAAATAATACCGAGACTGTACAGCACGAATTCATCGGATTCGCCGTGCATTGCCAGAAACGGGATATTTTCCTTGTTGATGCCGTCCACGGCGTTGAGGTTTGCATATTTGCCGAAGACGATTTTATTGTAGATATGCGCGAACGGTCGGAACAGCATTGCGCCGCCTGTGCCGAGCACATTGACCGCGCCCTGATCGAGCATTTCCAGCGGATAGGCATAGCCGGAAAGCGACGCTGCTGCTTTGATATCGTGATTAAAATTCAGCACGCCGCCGACGGCAAAGCCGCCCCAGCTGTGACCGAGCAGCACCTTCGGCATATCCTTCAGCCGTTCATCCTGCTCAATGTAATTGAGCGCGCTGTTGAGATCGAGCGCCGACTGCACCAGCCCGACCGTTGTATCGCCGGGACTGTCGCCGGAGCCTGCCGCATCGTAGGCGAACACACACCAGCCATGATCGACAAACCAGCAGAGCTGATTGACATAGGCTTCCGAGCCGCTGCCGATGCCGTGCGCGAAAACGAGCAGCCTGTCAGTATGCTCCGCACCGTAGATCCAGCCCCTGAGCATCAGCCTGCCGGACTGAAATTCGACCTCTTCCCGCGGATAATCCGCTTCAAATGCCGGATACCAGCCGAACGCAGTCTGCTCTGAGCCGCGGTCCTTCGGATAATCGCCGCGCCCGAACTGTCTGCCCATAATAAACGCAGTCGCATCCAGCATCAGGCTGAACAGCGCCGCAGCGCCCACGGTCAGACCGAGCGCGATCTTTATACTCTTTTTCATTCTGCAACCGTGACGATATCATCCTGCACCGAGAGCTTATCCTCGCAGAACAGTCTGACAGCCTCCGGCAGAATATGCCACTCTGCCTGCTCCATGACGCGCTTTTGCAGTGTTTCCGGCGTATCGCCCTGCTCGACGGCAACTGCCTTTTGCAGGATGATCGGACCGCCGTCGCAGACCTCGGTGACGAAATGCACGGTCGCGCCCGTCACCTTGACGCCCTTTTTCAGTGCCGCTTCATGCACATGCAGACCGTAATAGCCCTTGCCGCAGAAGCTCGGGATCAGCGCCGGATGCACATTGATCATCTGATTCGGATAGGCTTTGCAAATGCGTGCATCGAGAATCGTCATGAAGCCCGCCTGCACGATCAGATCCGCCTTCTCCGCGCGGAATGCCTTGAGCATCGCCTCGCTGTAGGCTGCCGTATCGGGATAATCCTTCCGCACGATCACGCGCGATGCAATGCCGGCTTTTGCAGCACGCTCCAGCGCATAGACGCCGGGCTTTGAGCTGATGACGCAGGTAATTCTGCCGCCGCCGAGCTCATCGCGTGCCTGTGCGTCAATCAGCGCCTGTAAATTGGTGCCGCCGCCGGACACCAGAACAATGATGTTTTTCTGTGCCATGCGGCACCTCCGTGTTTTACGTATTTTCAACAATCTGAACAGCAGCGCATCCGGTTTCGCCTTATGCGTTACCGGATTGTCCGCTCCGGATATCAATCAATTCATTCCGGATCGCGAGGTGTGTGCTCACATCCGTGACATCCGCATACCGCTCCTGCGGATCAAATTCGCCGATGCCAGTGAGCGCCGCCTTCTCAAAGAGGCATTCGCCTGAAAGGATCTCGTTTTCCGCGCCCTTGTCGGTGCGGTTCACAACAAAATAATAATTCTGCGGATTCTCATTTTCGCGCAGATATTCTTCATAGATCTGCTGCATTTTTTCAACATAGAATTCCGGATCCGGATGAATGCCCTTCGATTCCTGATCAACCAGGCTGATCGAAACGACTGTCAGAACATTCGGATCCTGCGCGAGACTCTGCATATCGGCTTTGCATACCTGCAGACCGGTTTGCGGGTTCAGCGCCTCCTGGATCACCGGAGCGAGTGCGCCATCATAAAACAGCACCGGCAGATGGAAGCAGGAAACATTAACGCCCTCTTCCGGCTGCATGGGTTCTTCGCTGTCCATGACCTTTGCAATGAGCTGTTTTTTCAGGCTCTCCTCCGCAACAATTCCCGCTTCCTCGTAGAGCTTATTCAGCAGGGTGCAGTCATCAAACATCTGCTCCGAGGAGTAGGTCTCATCCGATTTGGATTCCTTATAATCATAGGTTTCCAGTTCAAAACTCCGCTCTGCACCGGTTTTGTCATGATAATTGACATTCCAATAGCTGCTGTGGAGTTTATATTCCGGGAAATACTCGGAGCGATCCAGCTTCATCTGATAATCAGAGCCGAGTGAATATGCCAGATAGTCATTGTACTTTTTGGAATAATCCACGCCGTACTGTTTGTCACATGCTGTCAGAAGCAGTGCTGCACTCAGAACAGCTGCTGTCAATACTACATTCTGTTTTTTCATTATGATGTCCTCCAAATTTTCCTATTACTCAATGATAACGCCCTGATCGCTCTCGACCAGCTCGCCGAGCACATATGCATGCTCGCCTGCAGCATTGAGAATTGCGACGGTCTTGTCTGCATCCTCCGGCGCGACGGAAACGATCATGCCGACGCCCATATTAAAGGTATTGAACATATCGCGCTCCGGAATATTGCCGGTGCGTGCGATCAGATCGAAGATCGGGAGAATCTGCACATTGCTGCGCGGAATCCGTGCAGAGATGCCGTCCGGCAGGCTGCGCGGAATATTCTCATAAAAGCCGCCGCCCGTGATATGGGAGATCGCCTTGACATTGACCTGCTCCAGCAGCGAAAGCACCGGCTTGACATAGATTCTGGTCGGTGTCAGCAAGCACTCGCCGAGTGTCGAGCCGAGATCGGCAAAGTGACGCGCGAGATTCTGCTCGCTGACCGTAAACACCTTGCGCACGAGCGAGAAGCCGTTGGAATGCACGCCGCTCGATGCGATTGCGATCAGGACATCGCCTGCCTTCTGCG
>CAMHUJ010000118.1 GCA_946188175.1 uncultured Ruminococcus sp. | reverse complement strand
CCGAACTGTCAGAAATTCACTGAGCAGTATCTCGGCAGGCGCGTCAAGCAGAAGCATGTGGATTTTATTCCGCTGTCAAGCGATGTGCTGGAGCATTATCTGCTCTGCGGCACCTGCAATTACGGCACCTCGATACAAAAAAGCAGCTACGAGGAAATCGAGCACATGTTCCAGCCGTTCAACAAGCGAAAGGATCAGATCAAGTGCTTTGAAAAGGCTGCAAAGCTGGCGGAAACGCTGGAAGCGAACGAATTTTCCGTGACAACGATCATGAATACGCTCGCCGGTGAGTTTCCCGTCCGTGCAACGCAGCAGCTCGAAGGCGAATACCGCCGCAGATTCAAACGGCTGCTCCTGGTTCACGGCATCGGCGGCAGTCCGCAGAAGCTGCTGCAGCCGCAGGAGGCGCCGCCCGTACAGGCACCGCAGACACCGCAGCAGCGGCAGTCTGTGGAAATGGATACAATCTGAAATACAAGCAAGAGGTATTGAATATGGAAACAAAATCTGTTATGATCGTCGGCGTCGGCGGACAGGGCTCCCTGCTCGCAAGCCGCATTCTCGGCAATGTGCTCTTACAGCAGGGCTTTGCCGTCAAGGTCAGTGAGGTGCACGGCATGTCGCAGCGCGGCGGCTCCGTTGTCACCTATGTCAAATACGGCGATGCCGTTTACTCCCCGACCGTCGAAAAGGGCGAGGCGGATGTTATCATCTCCTTTGAGCTGCTCGAAGCGGCACGCTGGGCAGGCTATCTCAAGAAGGGCGGCAAGATCGTCACCTCGACCCAGACGCTCGACCCGATGCCTGTCATTACCGGCGCGGCAGCCTATCCGCAGGGCATCATCGAAAATCTCAAATCCATGAACATTGATGTCACTGCCGTCGATGCACTCTCCCTCGCGGAGCAGGCAGGCAGCGCAAAGGCATCCAATGTCGTGCTCATGGGCGTTGTCTCGAAAAAAATGGATTTCGACGAGTCTGTCTGGCAGGAAGCACTAAACCAGTGTGTGCCGGAAAAATTCATCGAGATGAACCGCAAGGCATTTGCACTCGGAAGAGCTGCCGAATAAACAATAATCAGTATTGCATGTAAGGATTCGGCACAGCCTGCATCAATCCATTTTATTTGAAAGGAATGAACCCCAATGGCAAAGTATTGGCACGAGGACATTGAAACAATGTCACCGGAGGACATGAGAAAGCTCCAGAATGAGCGCCTTGTCAAGCAGGTACATCATGTCTACGAAAATGTCCCCTATTACAGAGATCTCATGGACAAAAAAGGCGTCAAGCCGGATGATATCCGGTCTGTAGACGATCTGCACAAGCTGCCGTTTCTCTCCAAAGCGGATCTGCGCGAGGCATATCCCTTCGGACTGCTCGCAAAGCCGCTCTCGGACTGCGTGCGCATTCACTCGACCAGCGGCACGACCGGCAAGCGCGTTGTCGCATTCTATACACAGCATGACATTGATCTCTGGGAGGACTGCTGTGCCAGAGCCATTACCGCGGCAGGCGGCAATGAGGATGATGTCGTTCAGATCGCATACGGCTACGGTCTGTTCACCGGCGGCATGGGCGTTCACGGCGGCTCGCACAAGGTCGGATGTCTGACACTGCCGATGTCCTCGGGCAATACCGAGCGTCAGATTCAGTTCATGCGCGATCTCGGCGCTACGATTCTCTGCTGCACGCCGTCCTATGCGGCATATCTCGGCGAATCCCTGCACGAAATGGGGCTGACGCCTGATGATATCAAGCTGAAAGCCGGTATCTTCGGCGCAGAGCCGTGGACGGAGGAAATGCGCCGCTCAATCGAAGCATCGCTCGGCATCAAGGCATACGATATCTTCGGTCTGACCGAGATTTCCGGTCCGGGCGTTGCCTTTGAATGTGAAGAACAGTCCGGCATGCATATCAATGAGGACCATTTCATTCCGGAGATCATTGATCCGGAGACCGGCGAGGTGCTGCCGGAGGGAACAGTCGGTGAGCTGGTCTTCACCAGCATCACCAAGGAGGCATTCCCGCTGCTGCGCTACCGCACACGCGATCTCTGCGTACTCTCGCGCAAGAAATGCTCCTGCGGCAGAACACTCATCAAAATGGCAAAGCCTATGGGCAGAAGCGACGATATGATGATCATTCGCGGCGTCAATGTATTCCCGTCGCAGATCGAGACCGTCCTCATCGAGCAGGGCTACTCCCCGAACTATCTGATCGAGGTAGACCGCAAGAACAATACCGATACCATTGATATCAGCGTCGAAATGAATCCGGATCAGTTCTCCGATAAGATGAAGGATGTTCAGGATAAGGAAAAGGCGCTCGCAGCCGCTATGAAAACCATGCTCGGCATCAATCCGAAGGTGCATCTGGTCTCGCCGAAGACCATTGCCCGCAGCGAGGGCAAGGCGGTCCGTGTCATTGACCGCCGCAAGCTGCACGACTGATCTGCACACACCGGAAAAAGGAGGATATTCATGGATACGATCAAGCAAATCTCAATCTTTGTGGAAAATCAGCCCGGCAAACTCGCGGAGCTGACCCGTCTGATCGCGGACGCAGGCATTGATCTGCGCACGCTGAGCCTTGCAGATACCCGTGATTTCGGCATCCTGCGCGTCATTGTCAACAAGCCCGATGAGACCGAAAAGCTCCTCAAGGAAAACGACTGGACCTATAAGACTGCCGAGGTAATCGGCGTCAAGGTGCCGGATCGTCCGGGCGGTGTCGCAGAGGTGCTCGAGGCAATCAACGAGGCTGCGGTCAATGTCGAATATATGTATGCATTCGTCAACCGCATCCCCGGCAGAGCGGATACCGTTTTCCGCGTGGACGATATCGAAACGACGCTCAAGGCGCTCCGCAGCAAGGGGATTGAAATCCTGACACCCGAGGAAGCCTACTGTATCTGATAGATTCATTCCGCAGTGCCGCATCGTCGAAATGCTGAATTTTGCTGAATTCTGATGCAGACCCTTGACATTCTTAGGCAGATTGTGTATAATAATATTACAGAAATAGGCAGACCCGATTGCAGGATCTGTACGTCATATCGCCGGAAATCAGCGTATATGCTGAGATTACGCGCGGATTGGAGTGTGTAACATGAGCATCTTTGATAAGGTCAGTGACGTAGGACGCGGGCTGAGCGAAAAAGCCTCGAATGTGTCCGAAGTCAGCAATCTCAAACGCAAGATTCTCTATGAAGAGGAGCGTATTGTGGAGATTTTCGCAGATCTCGGCAAGAAATACTACAAGAATCCCGATGAGGATCCTTCCGTATTCCGTGCGCTCTGCGACGACATTGATGCACGCCGCCGCCGCATCAAGAAGATGAAGTTCGAGCTCAACACACTGCGCGGCTACAAGATGTGCCCGAAGTGTGATGCGGAAAACAGCGAGAAAAACATTTTCTGCGGAGTCTGCGGTGCCCGTCTGCCCGATCCGGAGGACGAGGATTTCACCTCGCTCGAAGAAAACGATTACTACACCGAGACCAGCAATCAATTCTTCAATGCCGACAGCACCGGCAATATCGGTGTATAAAAGCAATATTATCATAATCGAGACTGCATTCTTCGGAATGCAGTCTTTCATTTATCCGTGAAATCTTCGCAGATGCGGCGGTTTCACGGATTTATTTTTTTTGCTTCTAAGACCTGTCCGCGCTGCATAGGATATACCAAGACAAGCGAAAGGCGGTTTCCTCTCATGACAGTCACAAGCAAATACCGTTCTGTACTCCCCTATCTGCCGCCCGTTCTGCGGCAGCCGCTTGAGAAACTGCCGCAGCCGGATACACTGCGCGAGATCCGGCTGCGGCTCGGCAGACCGATGCAGATTATCCGCGGCTGCGATGCGTTTACGGTCACGGCACAGGGCTGTGAAATGCCGCCCGATCAGGCAGGCATCCCAGTCACAAGACAAATCCTCGACAACTGTTTTCAGAGTATCTGCGCACATTCCGTCCACAGCTGGCAGGCGGCGATCCGGCAGGGCTTTGTCACGATCACGGGCGGCTGCCGTGTCGGACTCTGCGGAACGGCGGTCATACAGAATCATCAGCTTGAAACCGTCCGCAATCTCAGCGGGCTGAATATCCGCATTGCCTCGGAACGCATCGGCTGTGCTGAAACACTGCTCGGCAGAATCCGTCCGATGAACGGCGGCTTGCTGATTGCCGGTGCGCCTGCATCCGGAAAAACAACGGTTCTGCGTGATCTGGCACGGATACTCGGCGAACGGCACCGCGTCTGTATTTTGGATGAACGCGGTGAGCTTGCCGCCGTACAGAACGGGATGCCGCAGTTTGCAGTCGGCACACAGACCGATGTATTCGACGGTTATCCGAAGGCGGAGGCAATCGGGATCGCCGTGCGCGTGATGTCACCGGAGTATCTGATCTGCGATGAAATCGGCGATGCAGCGGAAACCGACAGCCTGCTGCAATCGCTGCACACCGGCGTCCGCATCATCGCATCGGCACATGCAGGCAGTCTTTCCGAGCTCCGGATGCGTCCGCAGATCAGGCGGCTGCTGGATGCAGGCGTATTCCCGTGCACAGTCCTGCTCGGCAGCGGTGAACAGTGCGGACAGGTTCTTGCGGCGGAGCAGATCAGAGGTGCTGCCGGATGAAGCTGCTCGGCGCAGGTCTGCTGCTCTGCACAGGGCTTCTTGCCGGATGCGCGGCGGCACATCGGCTTGAACAGCATGTCAGGCAAATCCGGCTGCTCCGGCAGATGCTCACCGCAATGATGCAGGAGCTGCAAGCCACACTGCCGCTGACTGCCGATCTGCTGCGGATTCTTGCCGATATGCCGGCATTTTCGCCGCTCGGATTTTTGCAGCAGGCAGCAGCACATCCGGACAGCTTTCCGCAGTGCTGGTTCGATGCGGTACGGAGCGACGCCTCCCTGACAAAGGACACGGCGGCGGTCATGGAAACCGTCGGACAAACACTCGGCAGCACCGCGCTGGACGGGCAGCTCGCTGCTTTGCAGCTCTGTCTTGACCGGCTCGGCGCATTGCAGGCGGATGCGGAAACAACCGCTGTGAAGCACTGCGGTCTCTGGCGGAGCATGGGTGTCCTCAGTGCATTGTTTTTGGCAATTCTATTGCTGTAAATACTCGGAAACGGAGCGGATAACATGGACATCGACCTGATCTTCAAGGTCGCAGGCATCGGGATTATCGTGGCGGTTCTGAATCTGGTGCTGAAACGCGCGGAACGCGAGGAGCAGGCTATGCTTACAACGCTTGCCGGACTGATCGTCGTGCTGATGCTGATTATCTCGGAGATTCAGTCGCTGTTTGATACGGTCAAGACGGTGTTCGGGCTATGGTGACGGTATTTCGCACAGCCGGACTTGCACTCACCGCCGTGCTGATCGCCAAACTCATCCGGCGCTATACCGAGGAACAGGCGCTGCTGCTGACGCTGCTCGCAGGCATCGGCATTACGGCTGCCGGAATCCTTGCCATGACGCCGGTATTCAATGAGATCGACAGTCTGCTCGAAAAGGGCGGACTGACGCCGGAACAGACCGCATGCATCGCCAAAGCCGCAGGCATCTGCTGTGTCACGCAGCTCACTGCCGATGTCTGCTCGGACGCCGGAGAATCCGCACTTTCCTCCGCGGTCATGCTCTGCGGAAAAATCGCGCTGATCCTGCTGATTCTTCCGCTGTTTCATCCGCTTCTCAACCGCCTGCAGGAGGTGCTGTCATGCATATCGGCATTCGGCTGACCGCCGCAATCGCTGCCGGAATCCTGCTGACCGGCTGCGGAATTACCTGTGCAGCGATCAATGATACACCGCCCAATGCACTCGAACAGGCAGCGGCGGAGATTGATATTCCTTCGGATGTGCAGGCGGAATTTGACCGCATCGGCATCGCGGCAGACAAACCGGAATCGCTGCTGACGCTCGCTCCAGAAGAACTGCTGCATAATCTGCTGCGGACAGCGGCACAGGAGGCATCCGCCCCGCTGCGGCTCTGCGG
>CAMHUJ010000117.1 GCA_946188175.1 uncultured Ruminococcus sp. | reverse complement strand
CCTCAGCAGGGTAATTATCAGCAGGGCTATCAGCAGAATTATCAGAGAAACAATTACCAGCAGAATACTTATCAGCAGGGCAATTACCAACAGCCCCAGGCCTATCATGCAGGCTATCAGCAGGGCAATTACCAGCAGCGTCAGTATTCACAGACCCAGTACTATCAGGCAGGACCTAACCAGTATCAGCAGCCTCAGACAAGGCCCCAGCCCCAGCAGCCTGTAAAACCGCAGGCTCCCGCACAGGCAACTCCTGCGCCCGCTGCCGCACCGGCATAAAACAAATGCAGGAGATTCTGGCGCGCATCGTCAGCGGCGAGGGCAAAGCGGGCGATATCGAACTGCTCGAGGAGCTCTGTGATGCCGTCCGCGACAGCGCACTCTGCGGCATCGGACAGAATGCGCCGAATCCGGTTCGCTCGACGCTCCGGTATTTCCGCGATGAGTTTGAAGCGCATATCCATGAAAAGCGATGTCCGGCGCACACCTGCACCGGTCTGCTGCATTACCGCATTCATCCGGAGAAATGCCGCGGCTGTGCAGCCTGTGCAAGGAACTGTCCTGTTTATGCGATTTCCGGCGTCGTCAAAGAGCCGCATGAGATCGACCCGTCAAGCTGCATCCGCTGTGGCCAGTGCATGGCATCCTGTAAATTCGGCGCAGTGACCGTAGAGTAATAAAATAAGCCTTGAAATCAAGCTGTTACGCTGATTTCAAGGCTTTTTACTTATCGAAAGCGTGCACGTTCCGAAAACGGCTGCTTCGTGACGGCTTTCACTGCATCCGCAGTTCTGCCGACGGGCAGAATACAGACCGCGCGCTCATCCGCCGGAAGATTCAGCAGCGCCGCAATCTGTTTATCCTGCTCGTCCGCATCGGTGATATGCCCCTCGATCCAGCAGCTCGCATAGCCGAGCGCCGTGATCGCAAGCAGCATATTTTCAATCGCCGCGGCATAATCCTGCACCTGATAGCAGCGCTCATTGCCCCAGCCGTCCTTGTAGGCGACAATCCGCTTCGTCGTTACGCAGATGAGCGCAGGCGCCGTTTTGCAGAAGGGCAGCTCCATGATCTCAAAGATTCTGTCGATCAGCGCCGGCGTTTCCACAGCGGTCAGCACGGTCGTCTGCTTGTTGCAGCCGGAGGGCGCGGCAAGCCCCGCCTCCATGATGCGCTGCAAATCCGCACGCGGCACCGGCTCCGGCAGATAGGCGCCGCGGTAGCTGTGCCGCGCCGCGATCACATCAAAAAGCTCCATATTCCCTCCGTTACCGGATGCCGGTCAGCTCATAGCCCGCATCGGCAATGACCGCGCGGAACGCATCCTCCGTGACGGGCTGCGCCGTCTCGACGACTGCATTTGCCGCCTCATGGCTCACGGAAACGACCGTAACGCCCTCCATGCCTTCGAGCGCCCTGCGCACATGCGCCTCACAGTGCGGGCACATCATGCCCTTGATTTCGAGTGTGGTGTTTGTCATTTGATTCACCGTTCCTTTCGCAGTTTCGTTGATTGTATCCGCCGCAGACGGATTCGCCGTCTGATTCGGTTTCTCCGGTTTGAAAAGATTGAGCCGCAGTGCATTTGTCACGACGCAGAAGCTCGAGAGGCTCATCGCCGCCGCCCCGAACATCGGATTCAGCGTCAGCCCGAGCGGCACCAGCGCACCTGCCGCCACCGGAATGCCGATGAGATTATAGATAAACGCCCAGAACAGGTTTTCGCGAATATTCCGCAGCGTTTTGCGGCTGAGCCGGATCGCGTTGACCGCATCGGTCAGGCTGCTCTGCATCAGAACGACGTCCGCCGAGTCGATTGCGACATCGGTTCCGGCGCCGATTGCCATGCCGATATCCGCGCGCGTCAGTGCAGGTGCATCGTTGATGCCGTCGCCGATCATGCAGACCTTGCCGTGCTTTGCCAGCTCACGAATCATTTTTTCCTTATCGGCAGGCAGGAACTCCGCCGCCACGCGGTCAATACCAGCCTCTTTGCCGATTGCCGCAGCGGTCCGGCGATTGTCGCCCGTCATCATGACGACCGTGATGCCCATTCCGTGCAGCGCATCGACTGCCGCCCTGCTGTCCGGCTTGAGGATATCCGCGACGGCGATGATGCCGGTCAGCTTCTCATCCCGCAGGAAAAAGAGCGGCGTCTTACCGGATTCCGCAAGATTCTGCGCGATTTTTGCGATATTGTCCGGCAGCGTGATATGCGTCTCCGCCGTCTGCTGACTGCATGCAAGCAGCACGGTATCATTGAGCATTGCAGAAACACCGCTGCCGATCTGTGCCGCAAACTCCGTAACCGCAGGCGGCTGAATCCCCTGCTGCACGGCATATTCCGTGACTGCGCGCCCGAGCGGATGCTCACTGTGCTGCTCCAGCGCCGCGGCATCGTTCAGCAGCTGCATTTCCGTGACGCCGTCCGCCGGAATCACATCGGTCACGCGCGGCTTCCCCTCGGTGACAGTACCCGTTTTATCGAGCACGACCGTCTGAATTCTGCCGGTTTCCTCCAGTGCCGCAGCCGTTTTATACAGGATGCCGCTGCGCGCACCGACACCGCTGCCGACCATGATCGCAACCGGCGTTGCAAGTCCCAGCGCACACGGGCAGCTGATCACCAGAACCGAGACACTGCGTGCCAGCGCAAAGCCTGCATCTCTGCCGAGCAGCATCCAGATCAGGAAGGTCACGAGTACAATGCCGATCACCGCGGGGACGAAAATGCCGGAAACCTTATCCGCGGTCTTGGCAATCGGTGCTTTCGTTGCGGCAGCATCCCCGACCAGACGGATGATCTGTGAAAGCGTCGTATCTTCGCCGGTTTTCGTCGCTTCACATTCCAGATATCCCGACTGATTGATCGTACCGGCGGAGACCGCATCGCCCGCCGATTTGTCCGCCGGAATGCTCTCGCCGGTCAGCGCGGATTCATCGACCGCAGCGCTGCCGGAGATCACAATACCGTCCGCCGGTATCTGCGCACCGGGACGCACCGCAAAATGCATCCCGCGCTGCACCTGCTCCGCCGGAATCTCACGCTCTGTGCCGTTTTCCAGTATCACCGCGGTTTTCGGTGCAAGCCGCATCAGACCTTTCAGCGCATCGGTCGTTTTGCCCTTTGCCCGCGCTTCGAGTGTTTTGCCGACCGTAATCAGCGTCAGGATCATCGCCGCCGATTCAAAATAGAACTGGTGCATCAGATGCGAAACGGTTTCCGCATCGCCGCGCCGCTGCGCATCGGTCATCACAAAAAGCACGCAGATGCTCCATAAAAACGATGCCGCCGCGCCGAGCGATACAAGCGTATCCATATTCGGTGCACGGTGCAGCAGCGCCTTTGTGCCGCTGATAAAAAAGCGCTGATTGATCACCATGACAATACCCGCGAGCAGCAGCTGCGTCAGTCCGAGCCCGACCGGATTGCCGTCCAGAAATGCCGGAAGCGGCGCCCCGAGCATCATATGCCCCATGGAAACATACATCAGAATCAGCAGAAATACGAGCGAAATCAGCAGACGGCGCAGCAGCTTCGGCGTCTCGGTATCGGTCAGCGCATCGGCGGCAGGCGCAGCTGCATCCGCTTTTGCCGCGGTTTGCAGCGACGCCCCGTATCCCGCATCCGCGACCGCTTTCATGACCGCTTCCGGCGAAGCGCTGCCCTCAACGCCCATGGAATTCGTCAGCAGGCTGACGGCGCAGCTTTCCACGCCCTCGACCGCACTGACCGCCTTCTCCACACGCGCACTGCAAGCCGCACAGCTCATTCCGGTGACATGATACTGTGTCATAAGCACCTCATTTCATCAGTTTCTTGACAAGCTCCGCAAGCTCATCGACGGCAGAATCGTCTCCGGCACGGATATCACGGACGACGCATGTATGCAGATGCCGCGCCAGCAAATCCTTATTGAACGCATTGATCGCCGCATTCACCGCCGCGGACTGCGTCAGAATATCGGCGCAGTAAGCGTCATTTTCAAGCATTTTCTGCAAGCCGCGCACCTGTCCCTCGATGCGTTTCAGGCGGTTCATCAGCTTTTTGCGCTCCGCCTCGGAACGCTCTGTCTTCTTCCCACAGCATGCCGGACATTTTTTATCACTCATAGTATCACCTCATTACGGTGTTTTATCCGGCAGATGAAAATACCCCCTGCCGGTATTTATATTATATACCGGTAAGGGGTATTTGTCAAGTCCTGTTTTATTTTATCACGCCGCATGCCTGCCAGCGGTCGGTCACGCCCTGATACTGCGCACCCTTCCGCTGCACGAACGGCAGAATCCCGAACCGGAATATCACGCGGCTCTTTGCCGCCTGCACCGGATAGACCCGCTGCCCTGCAATATCCGCATACAGCCGTCCGGCGGCATGGACTACTCTGTCCGCCGGAAACTGCTTCGACGAAAACGGTGCATTGCAGATCACCGTATCGCTGATATACGCGCCGTATCGCGGCTGCCGTAATTCTCGCCGGTCGCAATGCCGACCGCATATTTGCCGCGCAGCAGCTGCTCGATCACAAAATGCCCGCGGTCAATGAAGGTCTTGAGCAGTCCCGAAACATTGCTCACATAGGTCGGTGAACCGATCACAATGCCGTCCGCCTTTGCGATTGCATCCGAAAGCCGCTCGGCATCATCCTGAAAGATGCAGTGTCCCGTCCGGTAGCAGGCACAGCAGCCGCTGCACTGTTTCATATGCAGCTTTGACAGGTCATAATACTGCACATCTGCGCCCTTTTGCAGCAGTGTATCCGCAAGGCGATGCAGCATCGCAGCAGTCAGACCGTCCGGACGCGGACTGCCGTTTATCACAATGATATTCATGATGCAGTCTCCTCCGTATCCGTCATATCCGATACATCCGCAGCATCCGGAAGTGCCTGCGCCTGTTCCGGTTCGCAGGCTGCTCCTGCCGCCTGCTTTTTGCGGTCACGTACCATGAAATACGTGAACACCGCGCCGAGAATCAGATACGGAATCATGCTGACAAACATCTGCGGAATGGACGGATCATAGTTCTCCAGATCATCAATACCGCTGAGGAAAAAGCGGTTCAGATGCGGAATGCCGGCGTTGTTGCAGGCGTGCAGAATCGCAGCCGGAAAGATCGAGCCGGATTTCTTCGTCACCCACATCAGGAAGATGCCCCCGACAACGCACCAGACCGACATAAACACGATGCCGAGCCACGGAAAGCCCCAGTAATCTGTGCCGAAATTATGTCCCTTGACCGTCAGCGGCGCATGCCAGACACCCCAGATGATGCCGCCGACGATCACCGTGCCGGTCGTGCCGAGCAGCGGCTCCATTTTCTGATTCATATAGGCGCGCCAGCCGAATTCTTCGCCAAAGGTGTTCCATGCAAAGAGCGGCGCCATTGCAAACATCAGCAGGATCGAACCGAAATATTCGGGCAGCGTCTGCCGCTCAAGCATCTCATGAAAATCCCAGTGGCCGTAGACCAGCGTCGTCGTGATATTGCTGAGCAGGCCCTGCAAAAACGGGAACAGTACCGCGAGAATATAATACCTGATATGTCCCTTGAAATTGAAGTGAAAGAGCGAATTCTCCCAGCCCTCTTTTGTGATTTTGCGCGTCAGGACATTGGCAAGCGCAGGCGCATAGAGCATCGGAAGCCCGAAGATCACATACGGTCCTTCAAACCAATTTTCATAGCCGACGGTTTCATTCAGGATGATCACCGGAATCCACGCGATGCCGAATGCAAAGAGCAGGAACAGCAGCAGCCGTTTCCGTTCGAGCTTTTTATTTGTCATACTGCTCCACTCCTTTCATATAGAGCTTACAGGACAGCCTGTAGGAGAAATAATAGCCGAAAATCGTGATCCAGAGGAAGGCTGCCAGCAGGAAATACACCCAGTCCTGTGCCGCGCCCTCTTTGAACTTTTCCCACCAGTCATAGAGCTGAATGAAGAACTCACCGTCCTCGCCCGGGAGCGGTCCGAACAGGGCGTAGATGATCGCGCCGATGAAAATGCCGC
>CAMHUJ010000116.1 GCA_946188175.1 uncultured Ruminococcus sp. | reverse complement strand
CGTGCACCGGTCTGACGGAGCTTGTCATTCCTTCCGGCACGGAAAGCATCGGCTTTACGGCATTTGCAATGTGCAGCGGTCTGACGAAGGTGACGATTCCGGAGAGCGTAAAGACCATTGATCAGGGCGCATTCAGCGGCTGCCAGAATCTGACCGTTTACGGCAAGGCAGGCTCGGCTGCGGAAACCTATGCACAGCAGAACGGTCTGACCTTCAAGGAGATCGGCTCCGATCTGCCGCTCAGAGGCGATGTCAACGGCGACCGTGCGGTCAGCGTTGAGGATGCACAGCTTGCGCTGGTGGAATATGTCAGCGTCATGGCGGGTCTGGACAGCACCTTCACCGAGGCGCAGCGCGCTGCGGGTGATGTCAACGGCGACAATACGATCTCCGTTGAGGATGCACAGACGATTCTGCTCTATTACGTCACGAATACGCTTTCCGGCGAATCGGTCACATGGGAGCAGCTGCTCGGCTTTGAGGCTGCACAGTATATCCGTACAAGCTGGAGCAGCGGCGAATATCCGGTCGTTGCGAAGATCACATCCGCTGATGAACTGGAATCGTATACCAATGCAAAAAAGAAGCTCTATGATCTCTCGAACAAGCGCTCCGAGAAAAGCTATACGGAAGCTGTTGCGGTGTATACGCCGGAATGGTTTGAGAAGCATCAGCTCGTGATCGTGCTGGTGTCGGAGGGCAGCGGCTCGATCCGGCATACGGTCTCAGGCGTCAGCAAGGATCAGATTCAGATCACGCGCTCTGCGCCGGAGGCCATGACTTCCGATATGGCGGCATGGTTTATTCTGGTCGAGCTGGACAAATCCACAGAGATCTCTGATCAGATCAGCGCCAAGCTCAGTCTGCTTGACTGGGAAAAGAAATAAGCCGAAGCGGCTGACATCACAATGATGCAAAGACAGTAAAATTGCCCCGAAGTGAAATCCAAATCACTTCGGGGCTTGTTTTCTATCCGGTTGTATCAGGAGCAGCCGCGCCGGAATCAGAGCGTTCAGTAATCCTTCGGGGCTTTGCAGATCGTACAGACCTTGACTGCGGCGCCGATGAATTTGCCGCCGCAGTATCGCATCTGCCGTGGGCGATGAACTCCGGCTCCTGCGCCTTCATATACGCGGGGAATGCCCAGTAATGCTTTTGCAGATTCCGGAAGTCTACCGTCAGCAGCTTCGGACAGTTGAAAAATGTCGCTACATTATTGCCGTGCTTATACGGATTGCTGCCCTTATACAGCTCCGTCTTGCCGACAAAGGTGCGGTGCAGTCTGCAAACGCAAGCGGATAAATCGCCTTGACGCCCTGCGGAATGCGGATATCCGTTTTCGTGAAGCCGTCATAGCGGATCAGCACGCCGCCTGCGACGACAAAATCGCTGTCTGCAACGACAGGCTTTTCGGGTGCAGCCGGTGCCTGCGCGCTGTTCTCCTCAAAGCAGCGGATTGCCTTTTCCGTGACAATCGGCTGATTGCAGAACAGACAGACCGTCGCATCCTCTGCCTCGTTGACGGCAAGAAATCCGCCGCATTTGTAGCATTTGCCCTGTTTGTACATTGTGATCCGCCTTCTTTCCTTCGGTGTTTTCGGCTGTATGGCTTGATGCTGTCAGTCTGCCGGTGCATCCGATGCTTCGACATCACCGGATGCGCGGAGCATTCTTTGCTGTAAATCAACAATATAGAAATTCTGTCCGATCAGCAATGCAATATATTCGCCGCTGTTGAAAATATCATTCGTCAGTCCGCAGAGCAGATAGCCGTATATCTTATCCGTATAGAAAACCGGAAACAGCGCGAAGCTGCTGCATTTTGAGGTCAGCTCATGCCGGTAGAAGATGCCCGGGAGCGGGCAGGACTGCCGCTTGCTGTTGATATAGAAGATGTTTCCGCCCTTCATGACGCAGCAGAGCCGGATCGTCTTCGGATAGACGGTTTCCCGCTCCGGATGATAGCTGACGGGCTCATTGAACATGAACAGCGCGGCATTTTGCAGCCCGAGCTTGCTGACGGCACGAAGCGACTTCTCACGCGAGAACTCCGTTTTGCGTGTCTGCATCATGCCGGAGATCAGGTAATCCTTCATCATCACGCGGCTTTCAAGCAGCGCGCCGGTCTCACGGATGCTGCTGTTCGACATCGCATGAATCGCCTGATCCTTCATTTCGCCGAACAGCCGGTTCAGCATGACATTCGGCAGCACGTAATTGATGCCTGCCTGGAGGCGCTCAATGGATTTGAGCAGCTTCGGTGCGTCGGTGTATTTCATTGCGCCCTTTTCAAAGAAGATCGCAATGAGCCGGCTGATCTCCTCATAGGTTTCAATGCTCATGTAGCGGTTCTTCTGCGCGTGCAGCATTCTGGTAATGATTTCGACGAACAGCCGCCGGAGATCGACGTTTTCGCGGCTGGTCCGCTCGGTGCGGTAGCGGTAGAAGCAGTCGTCGAACATGCGGTAGATGAATGCGGAATTGACCGAGGTCAGCTCCTGCACGGTGTAATCATACATCTCATAGTCAAAGGATTCTCTGCCGTACAGGCGGGTCTGAATCATCGCGGATTCCACCTGTTCGCCGTTCATTTTTTTCAGCAGCAGCTCCAGTGCCTTCTGTCCGAGCGTGGTCCGGTCGCAGCCGATCGAGGAGAGTGACGGAATCAGCTCCGTGGACATCATGGTATTGTCAAAGCCGAAGACGAGGATATCTCTGCCGGGGACAAGTCCCTTTGCCTCCATTGCGGTATAAAGCCCCTTCGCCGCGGCATCGTTGACGCAGAAAATCGCCTGCACATGCGGATTCTTTTCCAGCAGCTCTGTCGCTTCCGCAACGCAGTTGATTGACATATCCGTATTGACAAAATTCTCCTCGGAAAACCGGATGCCGTTTTCTTCCAGACAGCGGATAAAGATTTCCTTGCGGAGGATCGAATCGAAATTATCCTTTCTGCCGCCGAGCATGCAGATCCGCGACAGCCCGTTGATATTGACAAGGCATTCCACGGCTTCGCGGATACCGGCTTCATTGTCATAATTGACCGTCGTGACATTTTCGATATTCGTTGCAATGAAGACGCTCGGCACCTTTTTGAAATCCGCAACAAGGCTTTCGTCAATCGTATGGCTGCGGCTGGTGCTGAGATTGCCGATATGCACGATGAATCCGTCAAAATCGCAGATCTCGCCGACCTCGAAAACAGAGTTGTAGATACGGTTGTATGCATGAACCTCCGAGGGGATATTCGGATTGTAGTATCTGCCCGGCAGCACAACCAGCCGGATATGCTTCTGATCAGGGATTGCATTCCGGACATTGCTGATCAGTTCCTTGGAGAAATCCGCAAAGATATCTTCCAGCACCAGTCCGATGACCGTTACATTTTTGTTTCTGTCTTTCATCTGAAGCTGCTCCGTTTCTGTATCATTCCTGAAGATCGGGACTTGGCTTTGAGAAATAATAGCCCTGCGAGAAGTCGATCTTGAAATCCAGCAGCAGATCCTGAATCTCCTTGTTTTCGACAAATTCCGCAATGATGCGGAGATTCTGATTGCTGAGCCGCTTCCAGCCGGAGATCAGCGCGATCAGGTTTGCGGACTGCTCGTCAATGCAGCATTTGCGGACAATCGAGCCGTCGATTTTCAGGAAATCGCAGTTGATCGAGGCGATGTGCTGCAAATTGGAGAAGCCGCTGCCGAAATCGTCAATCGAGATCTGTGCGCCGAGATCGTGTATCGTATCGACGAAGCGGATCATCTCATCGTAATCCTCGATATCCTCATTCTCCAGAATCTCAAAGACGAAGTTTTCCGGATGCTTGACCGTCGAGAGAAATTCGTGGATGTATTCGGTCATTTCGTGGTTCTTGATGTCGCGGATCGAGAGATTGATGCTGACGCTCTGGTGTTCGAGATCGCGGAATCGTCTGAATACCTTTTCGACCATGATGCGCGAGATCGAATCATAGAGCAGACCGTAGGAGCGCGCGACAGGCAGGAAGCTGCCCGGATAATAAATCTGCCCCTTTTCATCCTCAAGACGCATCAGCGATTCATAGTGATGAATCTTGTTCTCGCGGTTGTCATAGATGCCCTGATAATAGGGGATGACCTTGTCGTGCGTGATCGCGTAGTTGATGACGTTGACCATATGGAAGCGCTCGCGGATGCTGCCTTCATCGAGCTGATCGACGCGCGCATTGCGGACAAGGAACTGCACGTTCTTCTGCATCATTTCCACTTTGGCTGCATAATACGCAGGCATCAGGTTTTCTGCCGTGCAGTCGTCAAGTACGCAGAACATCGGCACCAGCGCGATGTATTCCTCTGTCGCTTCAAAGAGCTGACGCTGCAAAACCTCCATACTGCCCGCAAATTCCGAGAGCGAGACAATATATGAGGGCGCCGCGACCGCAATATGCCACTGGTTGATAATGTAGATCGCATAGCCTTTCTGCTTTGCAAAGCGCATGCAGCTCATGATATAATTCTGGTAGGTGAGATTGATCATTTCCTTCGGGAAGACGGTCTCCATACTGGAAATGTCAAAGATATTGATCATGCAGACGCGGTCGAAGCCCTTTGCCAGAATGTCCATATTCAGTGCGGCGGCGTTCGGGATATCGTCGCTTTCGGAATAGAGCAGATTGCGCTCGCAGTCGCGGACAAAGGTGCGAAGCTCTGTCGCAACAGCCGAATCATCGGACTGCGAGAATTCCATTTCAATTTCGCAGAGATAATCCAGCAGCTCCTGATTGTCGTCCGCGAGGGAATCCGCATAGGAGAAGGCATAGGGATTGAAGGTCTGCACGGCTTCCTCCTCACCGATCGCGGCAACGGTAAACGAGCAGTTTGCATAGCAGTTTTTGCCGTTGATATGGACAATTTCGCCGTCGGTGATGCAGCCGCAAATGTTGGTGTCCTCATAGACCGAGAGCTCCCACTTGACGCAGCTTGCATAGAATGTCGCGCGCGACATGCAGGAATAGCCGAACAGCGTTTCCGCCTTCTCAAAGTTTTCGATATGGCGGAACATATCGCGGTTATCGGCGACGATTTTCTTGTCGTAGATAAAGGCTCTGCGAATGTGCTTGCCCTTCCGGACATTGTGGTTCAGATTGATCACAGCCTGCTTTGCGTCGCGGTCGATTGCGGGATGCGCTGCATAAAATGCGGCATTGCAGGGCTCGTTTTCATCGAACTGCTCACGGATGCTGGTCTCTCCGGTGAACCGGAAGACAATCGGAATCTCCTGTGTATCCGCATAGACATACGGGAAGAGGTTGGCAAGTTCAGGACGCTTTCTGACCTTTTCGCCGATACCGCGCAGAAAATGCTCCGCGGCATCCTCGCCCTCGATGCTGAGAATGCGCGTGCCGAAGGTATCTGTGATCTCGGCGGTGCTGCCGATTGCCTGTGCGCCGGTCGCGCAGGAGGCATAGCACTCCAGATTGTCGCCGCTGAACGATGCAACGAGCATACCTTTGTTCATCCAGCCGGTTTCATTGAAGACAAAGCCGGTGTTGTGGTATTTGTTCCGGATGTATTCGGAGAGATTTGCGATGCCGCCGATCATCTTTACGCCCGGCATGACATCATTGCATTTCTCGACGAAGCTGTAGACATCCAGATAGGGGACCGTCAGGAAGGTGAGGAGCAGCTCCGTACTGCTGCCCGTGACCGCATCGCGCACCTGCTCACAGAGCTGTTCGGGCGGCACAGGAACATTATCCCTGTCAAAGGTCGGAAGCATCTTTGTCCGGATATGACCGGAAGACATCTGCGTGACGGACACGATGCACTGGTTCTGACGCAGCTTGCCCGCACTGATGACCGCAGACGTACTGGTGCCGAAAATATGTGCACCGGGGACGAGTCCGGCGATGTATTTCGCAAGATCGACTGCCTCTTCCTCCAGATGGATTGCCGTATGGATGCGGATGAGAATATCACCCTTCTGCGGATTCAGCATGAGCTGCCGGAATGTCTCGGACAGACGCTTTTTTGAAATGTACTGAAAATTCCAAGTAAACATATA
>CAMHUJ010000115.1 GCA_946188175.1 uncultured Ruminococcus sp. | reverse complement strand
AGAGTACCTGCTTGACATGCAGGGGGTCATCGGTTCAAGTCCGCTCATCCTCATCTGAAAAACCGTTTCCTTTGGAAACGGTTTTTTTGTTTATTTGAAGCGAATTCTGTGCATATTGTGCATATTCTGTTTTATATGGTATTTTTTCTGCAATTCCATTGCATTTTTTTTAATAGTATGCTATAATCTAGGTGTCCGTTTCGGAACCAATCTATCAGACTGAAAATTGAAAAGGGAGGAAAAATCATGAAGATGATAAAAAAACTCGCTGTATGTTTCACGGCGGCCGCAATGACGGCGCTTCTGCTGACAGGCTGCGGCAACAAGCTGAAAAACACCGTGCATTCCATTGATGATCTCAAGGGCAAGAAAATCGGCGTACAGCTCGGTACAACCGGCGATACACTGGCAGGCGATATTGAAAACGCAACCGTAGAGCGGTATAACAAGGCTGCGGACGGCGTGCAGGCGCTCAAGCAGGGCAAGGTCGATGCCGTTATCGTTGACCTGGAAACCGCAGAGTCGTTCACGAATGTCAATTCGGATATCGAAATCCTCGCCGAAGAATTTGCCGATGAGGAATATGCGATCGCGGTCAAGCTCGGCAATACAAAGCTGCAGAGCGAACTGAATGAAGCGCTCGAGGCACTGACCAATGACGGCACGCTCCAGCGCATCAAGGAGAACTATGAGGGCGACAATAAGGGAAAGTACCCCTATGTTGTCCGTCAGGACCTCAGCCGCAGCAAGGGCAAGCTCGTTATGGCCACGAATGCGGAGTTCCCGCCCTATGAGGAGCGTCAGGGCAATGATATCGTCGGCTTCGACGTCGATATGATGCATGCGGTCTGCGATTATCTCAATTATGATCTGCTGATCGAGGATATGGCGTTTGATGCGGTCATTACCGCGGTCGCAAGCGACAAGGCGGATGTCGGCGTTGCAGGTCTTTCCGTGACGCCGGACAGAGAAAAGAACGTCCTGTTTACCAATAACTACGCTGTAACGCATCAGGTCGTTATCGTCAGAAAATAAACCGATACATATTTGATTTGGGCTGTCTGCAAAGTGACAGCCCTGCTGTTTTCGGAGGAACGGAACATGGGCTTTGCTGACAGCTTTCGGCAGAATTTCATCGAAGCAGACCGCTGGACTTATCTCTGGAACGGTCTCTGCACAACGCTGCTGATCACCTTCTTTGCCGTGATTCTCGGCTTGATTCTCGGCTTTCTGGTTGCAATTATCCGCTCGACCTATCTGCGGACGAATAAGCTGCTGATTCCCGACCTGATCTGCCGCCTGTATCTGACGGTCATCCGCGGTACGCCGGTCGTTGTGCAGCTTCTGATTATCTATTTTGTGATTTTTGCGACGGTGCCGGTCTCCAAGACCTTTGTCGCCGTGGTCGCATTCGGCATCAATTCGGGCGCATATGTCGCGGAGATCGTCCGCGGCGGCATCATGTCGATTGATGTCGGTCAGCTTGAGGCTGGCAGAAGTCTCGGTCTCAATTATCCGCAGACCATGCTCTATATCATTTTGCCGCAGGCGTTCAAGAATGTCCTGCCTGCACTGGCAAATGAGTGCATCGTGCTGCTCAAGGAGACATCCGTCGCCGGTTATATTGCGATCGAGGATCTGACCAAGGGCGGCGATATCATCCGCTCGCAGACCTTCTCGGCGTTCCTGCCGCTGCTGGCAGTCGCCGCGATCTATCTGTTCATGGTCGTCGTACTGACGAAGCTCGTCGGTATTCTGGAAAGGAGGCTCGCAGCAAATGATCGACGTTAAAAATCTGACGAAGGATTTTCACAATACGAAGGTGCTGTGCGGCATCACCGAGCATATCGAAAAGGGCGAAAAGGTTGTCATCATCGGACCCTCCGGCTCGGGTAAATCGACCTTTCTGCGCTGCCTGAACCTCATGGAACAGCCGACCGGCGGAGAGATTTTCTTCGACGGCAAGGAGATCACGCATCTGCATGACAAGGAGATCAATGAGGTCCGGATGCGCATGGGCATGGTGTTCCAGCACTTCAATCTGTTCCCGCACCTGACGATTCAGCAGAATATCACGCTTGCACCGGTCAAGCTGAAGCGCATGGACGCGGCAGCAGCAGATAAAAAGGCGAAGGAGCTGCTCGAGCGCGTCGGGCTGCCGGATAAGGCAAAGGCATATCCCTCGCAGCTCTCCGGCGGTCAGAAGCAGCGCATTGCGATTGCGCGTGCACTGGCAATGAACCCCGAGGTCATGCTCTTTGACGAGCCGACATCCGCGCTCGATCCGGAAATGGTCGGCGAGGTCTTGCAGCTCATGAAGCAGCTTGCTGACGACGGTATGACAATGGTCGTCGTGACGCATGAAATGGGCTTTGCAAAGGAGGTCGCCTCGCGCGTGATGTTTATGGCGGACGGCGGCGTCGTGGAACAGAATACGCCGAAGGAATTTTTCCGCAATCCGAAGAATCCGCGCCTTCAGGAGTTCCTCTCCAAGGTGCTGTGATATGCGCATAAAAAGAATCCGCTCCGTTCAGCTTCACTGCTGACACGGGGCGGATTTCTTCTGCCTGTTTTTTATGAGCCTGTGAATCACCAGCGACAGTACCGTCGAGATCAGTATCCCCAGCACCGCACCGCCGGAATCAATGCAGACATCGCGCAGCTCACAGCTCCGCCCCGGTACAAACCGCTGGTGGAATTCATCGCTGCAAGCATAGATCAACGCACAAAGCGCCGGCAGTATTATCACTTCTTTTGTGATCGCCTGCCGGCTTTCTGCTATGCATTTCCGGAGCTGTCTTGCCGTCGCGGCAAGCAGAATCCCCAGAACGGTATATTCCGAAAAATGTCCGCATTTGCGGAAGATCGTATGGAGCTGATCTATGATCGCCTGCTGTTCTGCGGCGCTGCGCAGCTTCCAGTGCGGAATCACAACCGAAAGCAACGACCGGAGCAGTCCTCCGCTCATGCTGCTGGATTCATCCGCATTCTTCGCGGAAAACCAGAAAATCACGCACATCCAGAGCAGCGTCAGCACAATCCGGATCACCAGCTGCCGCTTTTCACGCTTTATTTTTCCCAATTACTCTTTTCACGCTTGAGATCCTGCATCAGCTCATTGAGCTTGGTCTCGGTCGAGTTCAGGGATTGCAGGACATAGGCTGCCGTCGCATCCTTCGTATCCTCACACTTCGCCTTGGTCTTGGCAAGGATTTCGTGGGCACGCTTCTTCGCTTCCTCAACAATGGAATTCTCCGCAACCAGTGCCTTCGCGCGCTCCTCTGCGCCGCGGATGATCTTTTCCGCGTTGGACTGTGCCTCCTTCATGATGCGGTCGCAGTCATAGTCAATGGTCTGCGCACGCTTCATCTCCTTCGGCATGTTGAGACGGATATCGTTGACCAGTTCACGGAAGCGGTCGCCGTCAATGACGATCTTATGTGCGGCAAGCGGAAACACTTTCGCATTGTCCAGAAGGTCATCCATTTCGTCAAGAACATCAAATACACTCATTCCGATTCTTCCTTTCCGATTGCATTTGCAAATTGCTGCACCTGCCGGAGCTCCTGCGCGCTGGCAGTCTTTCCGGAAGGTGAATGGTTCTGTGGTTTATGCAGCCGCTCCATAATCACGGAGAGAATCTCCGGCGGAACAAAGCTGCTGATATCGCCGCCGAGCGTGGCGATCTGCCGGACGATACTGGAGCTGAGATACATATTCTCGGCTGCGGTCGTGAGGAACACGGTCTCGGCGCCCGGATAGAGCTTCTTGTTGCCGAGTGCCATCTGGAACTCATATTCAAAGTCCGTCACGGCGCGCAGACCCTTGACGATCGCATTCGCGCCGACTCTGCGGACATAATCCGCGAGCAGCTCATCCTCCAGTATGTCAATGACAATATTATCAAAGCCCGCTGTCACCTTTTCAATCATGAGCAGACGCTCGGTGAGGGTAAACACGGGATGCTTTTCGAGATTTGCGGATACGAGCACGATCACCTTGTCAAAGAGCTTTGCGGCTCTGCTGATGATATCGAGGTGCCCGTATGTGACCGGATCGAAGCTGCCGGGGCAGACCGCGACACGGCGTTTTGTTTCACTCATGGCAGATTCCTTTCTGCGTTCTGTCAGATTTGATACCGGTACGCATCGGGTCAATCGGCATCTGCATCGGCGTTCCGGTAAATACTTATTATTATTTTACCATATTTTTTCTGCTTTTGCAATTCAAAATGCAGAATTCTCTCAGGAATTTTGCATTCCGGCTCATGTTCACAGACAATTATCCCGTTTTTTTGCATTTTTTCTGCGAGAATCGGCAGAATCTGCTGCAAAATATCGTGCCGGTAGGGCGGATCGAGGAACGCAATATCAAAACGATCCGATGTCCGCTGCAAAAAGCTGACCGCATCCGATTTGAGTACGGTCGCCTGATCGGCAAAGCCGCAGCCCTTGACATTCTCCCGAATACAGGTGATCGCTCGCTGGTCGGCATCAATGAGCGTTGCGCGCCGTGCACCGCGGCTCAGTGCTTCAATCGCCATTTGTCCGCTGCCTGCGAACAGATCGAGCACATTCGCCTCCGGAAAATCAAATTGCAGCGAGGAGCAGATCGCTTCCTTCACTTTATCGGTCGTCGGACGGGTATCCAGCCCCTCCGGCGTAATCAGGCGCCTGCCGCGCGCCGTTCCGGTAATCACTCGCATGGTATTGCCTCCTAATATTCAGGGGATTGCGTAATACGCTTCTCCGTTTTCAGTAATATACAATTCGGTCGATTGCAACGGCGCATACAGCGCATCATGCATCTGCTGACGAACCGCTGCCTCTCCAATCGGCAGCTTTTCGAGCATTCGCTCCACCTCGGATAAACGCGATTTCAAATCAAAGCGCTGCGGCTTATCCGCAAGCAATGCATAGCCGTGACCGTGCATCATGCCGAGACATGTCCGAATTTTCTCTCTATACTTTGAAACATATTCTGCGGTATTTTCAATCAGATAATCCAGATATGCCTTATCAAAATTCTGTGCATAGTATGGTTCAAGGATACAACTAATGATATAAAGCTGTAGCGACAATTCCAAGCTGTCCATAATCTGATTTATTTCTTTCATCTCTGCCAGTGATTTACCTCTGCGGTCATTCTTTTCGAGATTCTTTTTTACTGTCGCTTCAAGATCATTCAGATAAAACTCTATATCCTTCATGGCGACCTTTTTCGCATCCTGAATACCGCTGATTGTCGCAATTCGCTGCGATTCATGTGCAGCAATCGAATCATAGCACCGCTGTGCATACTGAATAAAAGAAATCTCTGAAACTAATTCTGCTTTTTTATCACCGTAAAGGAATGCAAGAATATCACTTACATTCTGACTGATCTTATCCAGTTTGCTGTTGATTTCGGCAAGGAAATACTGACCGGTTACTGCGGACATTACTGTAAACACGCCCATTATAGCCGCTGGCGCTATCATCCGATGAAATGAAGCCTGCCCAATAATACCTTTTTCGCCCATAATTGCAGAGCCTACTCCACCGTCTTTCAGCTTCATAAGCGTATGCGGCATGCCTTCTGGAAATTTGACAGAATACGCATTTGCCAACATGCCGGTTGCCGCCGCCGGAAGTATCTGCTGCGTGAACATACTAAGATGTGACTTATCAATATCCAGCTTCGCAAATCTTGTTCTATCATTAAAGTCAAGCTGCGTCGGGAGCGGTTGAATCGAAAAATCACATGCTTCTTCAATTTCCGAAAGATATTGTTGAACATTCTCCATATTGCCCATTCCTTTCTGCGGCTTAGCCGTTTCTATTGGTTGTCAGTCGTCTTTCTATTTCCAGAACTCATAGCCCTCATCCTTGATAAAATCCGGAATCGGGATGTCCTTTTTCTTCGTATCAATCGCACGCATTACCGTGGTTTGCAGCGATTCGCTGTCCGTATCCACAGCAATGAGAAAGTTGCAGTCACTGTCCGCCTTCAGCAGCGTAATGCGCGTCGCCTCATCCTTCATGTCCATTTGCGTGATATAGCCGAGGCAATCGCCGACA
>CAMHUJ010000114.1 GCA_946188175.1 uncultured Ruminococcus sp. | reverse complement strand
TTCCGCAGTCCGTGCAGAATTTGCCTGTATTCCACGCGCCGCAGCCCTCACAGACCCACAAGGGATCCGGCTGCTTGGCAGCAAACTTCGGAGCATCTCCCGGCTTCAGCATCTCCTGCGGGACCGGCGAACCGTAAGCGCAGGCAATCCCGCGTGTCTCTTCTTCCGGTGTCATATCCGGCAGATTATCCCTTGCGATCATTGCAATTCCTCCTGTTCATGAAAAAAATACAACAATATATCAGCCTTCGTAAACCGGATATTTCTGCTTGTCCGCTTCAGTGATCTTTCGCAGCACGCGGCACGGACTGCCGACCGCGATCACGCCGGACGGGATATCCCGCGTCACGACGCTGCCTGCGCCGATGATGACATTATCCCCGATCATCACGCCGGGGAGAACCGTCACATTCGCACCGAACCATACGCTGTTCCCGACCGTAATCGGCAGGGCGATCTCCAGCCCCTGATTGCGCTGTGTTTCGTCGATCGCATGACCTGCCGCCGTAAAGACGCAGTTCGGCGCAATAAAGACATTATCCCCGAAGGTGACCTGTGCCGCATCGAGAATGATGCAGTTATAATTCGCAAAGAAGTTTCTGCCGGTTCTGATATTGCTGCCGTAATCGCAGCGGAACGGCTGCATGACCGCAAAGCCTTCGCCGATCTCCGGAATGATCTGCCGCATGATGCCGCGCAGCTGCTCCGTTTCATCGGGCATACAGTCGTTATAGGCGCGGCAGAGCTTTAAGCAGCGCAGACGCAGGCCGATCAGTTCCTGATCGTAATTTGCATCATACAGAAAACCGGCTGCCGCCTTGTCTTTTTCCGTCATTTGTTACGCCTCCTCCGGTATGCAGGCTGCATCCTCCAGCTTCGGGATGCAGGGCGAAAAATCCGGTTCGGTGCCGTGCGTGACCGTACCGCGCCGGAATTTATATACCTGCATATCATTGTGATGCAGCGGGTCCTCATCGTCGCGCAGATACAGCACACCGTAGCTGCCGGTTGCTGTCTCCGCAATGCGGCGGTAGGTGTCGATCAGCGCATCGGTCTCCGCCGACCGGTGATTCGCTGCATATGCCGTCTGAATACAGGGCTGCCCGTTCCTGTACTGCATTTTGATGCCGCAGCCGCTCCGCCGCAGAATTTCGCTGACCTGCTTCATAATCTGCGGCTCGTGCTCCGGCGGCAGGGTATCCTCATCGGCATAGGTCGGATGCACCGACAGCCACGCAAACATCTCAATCATCGTTCAGTCCTGAATGCGCTTGAACTGCTTTTCGATCTGGTATTTCGAGAGCAGAAACAGCACCGGACGTCCGTGCGGACAATGGCGTATCTGCTCATTTTCCCAGACCTGCACCGCAAGCGACTGCAATTCTTCCTTCGTATTATGCGTACCGGCGCGGATTGCCGCCTTGCACGCAAGATCATGAAACATATCATCGAGCAGATGCAGATCGGGCTGCAACTGATGCTTTGCACAGTTTGCCGCAAGATCCGCCGCGATCTGATCGAGATCGAGCTCCGCACAGGAAAGCGGCACGCCCGTCAGCTGTACGACCGGCGATTCGCTGAAATCAAAGGTAAAGCCGCAGCCGAGGAGCGTTTCCTCCATGTCCTGCAAGGCGCTGATCTCATCCGCCGTCAGCAGGACGCGCACCGGCGTCAGCAGAGTCTGACGGTCTTTGCATTCGCGCGTGCGGAAGCGCTCGAACAGAATGCGCTCATGTGCCGCGTGCTTGTCGATCATGACAAACTGCTCGCCTGCCTGCGCAAGGACATAATTATCAAAGAGCTCGCCGATCACGGTGATCTTTTCGCGCTGAATCGCGGAAATTGCCGCATTGCGCGCCGTCGGCTCCTCCGGCAGAACGGCGGGTGCAGTGTGCTGCGGCGGTGCGGCAGGCACTTCGGCAGGCATCGGGCGAACCGGCACCGCAGGCTGCGCAATCAGATCGGGAAATGCTTTCAGCGATTCCGGAATCACAGGCTTTGCGGGCTCGGGTTTCTGCTCCGGCATATGTACAGGCGCTGCCGTCACCGGATTCTCCGGCTGACGGAGCGGAGCAGATTCTGCCTGCAAATGCTGCATCGGAACAGGCTCTGCCTGCTGTTTTGCAAAAAGCGGCGAAGGCGTATTGTCGTCCGAACCGGAAACCGGTGCATGCCAGTCGCGCTGCGGACGCTGCGGCGTATAAATCTGCGGTGTGATCTTCGGCTGCACGGGCGGCACCGGCTTCTCCGCTTCACGCGGCTGCTCCTGCTGCGGCAGCCGGAACTCATACACCAGATGATTCTGCTCCAATGCGCTGAGTACGGCAAAATACACCGCGTTATAAATCCGCTTTTCATCGGAGAAGCGCACCTCGGCTTTTGTCGGGTGCATATTGACATCGACGATGCGCGGTGAAACGCGGATCATCAGCACGCATGCCGGATATTTGCCGGTCATAATCAGTGTTTTATAGGCTTCCTCAATCGCGGAGATCAGCGTAAACGAGCGCACCGATCTGCCGTTGACGAAGAAAAGCTGATGCGCACGGTTCGGACGCGAATAGAGCGGCTTCATGACATAGCCCTCAACAGAAATGCCGCCGTTTTCCGTCTCGGAATATTTCACGGGCAGCAGATCACGCGCAAAATCCTTTCCGAAGATCGCATAGACCGCCGAAAACAGCTCGCCGTCGCCTGGCGTGACAAATTCCGTTTTGTTCTCCCGGATCAGCCGGAACGAAATCTCCGGATGCGAGAGCGCGATCTTCTGAAAGATATTCGCCGCCGCATTGCCCTCCGCCGTATCCTTTTTCAGGAAGCCTGCGCGGACGGGCACATTATAAAACAGATCGCGCACGACAACGGTCGTTCCCTCCGGGCAGCCGCTCTGCTCAAAGGCAGTCTCCTCGCCGCCCTCGAGCGCATAGTGTGTCCCGTATTCGGCGCCCTTCTGCCGCGTCAGAATCTCCATGCGCGAAACGGCACAGATCGACGCCAGCGCCTCACCGCGGAAGCCGAGCGTAAAGATCGTTTCGAGATCCTCCGCCGTGGTGATCTTACTGGTCGCGTGGCGCAGAAACGCCGTTTTCACCTGCTCCGGTGCGATGCCGCAGCCGTCGTCGGTCACGCGCAGATAGAGCACGCCGCCGCGTTTTAATTCCGCGGTGATGCGCTTTGCGCCTGCGTCAATGGCGTTTTCAGTCAGCTCCTTGAGCACCGAGGCAGGACGCTCAATGACCTCGCCTGCCGCGATCAGCTCGGCAATATCCTTCGGTAAAACGTGAATTTCAGGCACTTGCTTTTCCTTTCTAAGTGAACCTCCGGTTCACCAGTCATCCTGTATCTCCGTATGCAGCAGCGCTTCCAGACCGTCAAAAACAGCCTGTATCCGCGGATCCTTCCGGATTCCCCAGTACCAGTCATCCGATGTGACAATCCCGATATAATTCGTTTTTTCGGGATCATAGTCCTTGCCGCTCCAGTTGTCGTAATCCTTCACGCACATCGGCGAAATGCTGAGAAACGGATTCTGCGATGTGAACCGATCCGCCGGAAACAGCCCCGTGCTACGCAGAAAATCCTCGATCACGGCAGTATCCCATGTCTCGGAAATGCTGCCGGTTTTGAAATGATAATAGACGTAATCCATAGGCTAATAATTCATAATTGAGCCGAGTATGCCGAATACGATCAGCGCAATGCCCCATATCATCAAAAAGCGTGACTGCCCCTTTGTCGGGAGCGAAAACGCGGGCTGTTTCAGGCGGCTGCGCGTCAGCATCATGGAGCTCGGTTCGGCGGGGCGCGCTGCCGGTACGATCACCTGTGCGGCATCTCCGAGCTTCGGCGGCTGATACGACGGGATCTGATGCGGCGCAAATTTCGCGTAATACATCAGATCACCGTCCTGATAGGTCACATGAATCGCACCGTCCTCTCCGATGCCCGTGACATTGCCTTTCAGTCTGCGCGTGCGGATTTTCGGCTTCTGCATCACGCTGACAGCCAAAGATAATGCACCGAATGCCACCATATACCAGTATTTCATAATGGCTCCTGAAAAAGCAGCGATATCCGCTGCACGGATGATTTTGATATCCCCTTTGATACAAAAGCGGGAGTTCAGAGGGATAGTATCCCTCTGGCGCAGTTTGGGCGCGCATCCCATTCCAAATCATCGCGGAGCGATCCATCTTTAATGCAGCATCGCGGTGAGATCGAGCAGCAGTTCGCGGCATTCGGCATCGGAAAGCTCATTGACATGCGTCTTGGAGAGCTGCGAAATGACCTGTGCATCCGCGTCCGCCGAGAACGACATCTGCCCTGCGGATTCCGCCGCCAGCTTTGCCGCATAGGATTCCTTCTCCGCCTTCGACTGCGCCTCCAGCTCGCTGAGCAGCGCCCGCGCACGGTTCGTCACCTGTGTCGGCAGTCCGGCGAGCTTTGCGACCTCAATACCGTAGCTGTCGTCGGCAGCGCCGTCCACGATCTTGCGCAGAAAACGGATCGTATCGCCGTGCTTTTTCACGGCAACACTGAGATTCCGCACGCCCTCGCACTGTCCCTCAAGCATTGTCAGCTCGTGATAATGCGTCGCAAAGAGCGTCTTGCAGCCGATCTTCTTTCCGGCGATGAATTCCGCAACGGCACGCGCAATGCTGATGCCGTCGAAGGTCGATGTACCGCGTCCGACCTCATCGAGCACGACAAGGCTGTTTGCGGTTGCACGTTTCAGAATCGTCGATACCTCGTGCATTTCGACCATGAACGTCGATTCGCCCGCGGTCAGGTCGTCGGATGCACCGACGCGCGTGAAGATCTGATCGACGACCGAAATCTTCGCATAGGATGCAGGCACGAAGCTGCCCATCTGCGCCATGAGAACAATCAGCGCGGTCTGGCGCATATAGGTCGATTTACCGCTCATATTCGGTCCGGTGATGATCGCCAGACGGTTCGCCTTCTGATCGAGCAGGACATCATTCGGCACAAAGACCGAATCCGTCAGCATCTGCTCAACAACCGGATGCCGTCCGTCATGGATTTCGATTCTGCCGTCCACGGCGATTTCCGGCTTGCAGTATTCGTTTTCAAGCGCCGTCAGTGCGAGCGAGCAGAGCACATCGACCTGTGCGACTGCCGCTGCGGTCTCCTGCACCGTTTTGAGCTGCTGCGCAAGAAATTCACGCAGTTCCGAGAAAATCACGCTTTCCAGTGCAAGTGCCTTATCCTTCGCGCCGACAATCGTATTCTCCGCATCGCGCAGCTCCTGCGTGATGTAGCGCTCACAGTTTGCGAGCGTCTGCTTGCGGATCCATTCCGGCGGCACCTGTTCATAGTAGGAGCGCGAGACCTCGAGATAATAGCCGAACACGCGGTTATAGCCCGTTTTCAGGTTCTTGATGCCGGTGCGTTCCCGTTCGCGCGATTCGATCTCGGTGATCAGATCGGCGCCGTGGTTCATCGCGTGGCGCAGCGCATCGAGCTCCTGATGAAAGCCGTCCCGAATGACGCCGCCGTCCTTGATGAGCAGCGGCGGCTCGTCCACGAGTGCACGCTCGATCAGATCGGAAATCTCCGTCAGCGGCGAAATTTCGGCTTCGAGCTTTGTCAGCAGCTTGGACTGCGTCAGCGTTTTAAGCTGCGCCTTGATCGCCGGTAATTGCAGCGCGGTCTGCGAAAGCGCTTTCATATCGCGCGGCGTCGCCTTCTGGAACATCACGCGCGACATCAGCCGCTCGAGGTCAAAGACCTGATCGAGCAGCGAGCGCAATTCTGTCATAGCGACGCTGTTTTTCATCAGCAGCTCAACGGCATTCAGCCGGTCCATAATGCGGACGGGCTGCGTCAGCGGCTGCTCGAGCCATGTACGGAGCATACGCCGTCCCATGGCAGTCTCGGTCTTGTCGAGGACGCCGAGCAGCGAGCCCTTTTTCTCATGGGAACGCAGCGTCTCGGTCAGCTCGAGATTGCGCCGCGCATTGGAATCAAGCCCCATGACGCCGTCGCTGCCGTGGACGGTGATCTCGGTAAAGCGCCCGACGATTGCGCGCTGCGTCTCTGCGATATAC
>CAMHUJ010000113.1 GCA_946188175.1 uncultured Ruminococcus sp. | reverse complement strand
GCGGAGAAGCCGAAGCGTACCCGTACAAAGAAGGCGGAGACTCCGGCAGAGACCGTGACCGCGGAGAAGCCGAAGCGTACCCGCACAAAGAAGGCGGAGACTCCGGCAGAGACCGTGACTGCGGAGAAGCCGAAGCGTACCCGTGCAAAGAAAGCGGAGACTCCGGCGAATGAGGAAAAGCCGAAACAGACAAGGAAAACGGCAGCGAAAAAGAATAAGGCATAATTTGAAGGAGGCGTTTGACCCATGAATACAAAAAAAGAAGTCGTAGCAATGCTGCTTGCAGGCGGACAGGGCAGCCGTCTGTATGCACTGACAAAGGATATGGCAAAGCCTGCCGTTCCGTTCGGCGGAAAATACAGACTGATCGACTTTCCGCTTTCCAACTGCACAAACTCCGGCATTGATACCGTCGGTGTGCTGACGCAGTATCAGCCGCTCGTGCTGAATGACTATATCGGCAACGGACAGCCGTGGGACCTCGATAAGATGAACGGCGGCGTGCATGTTCTGCCGCCCTATGAGAGCAACTCCGGCGCATCGTGGTATGAGGGTACCGCGAATGCGATCTATCAGAATATCAGCTTTATCGAGCGCTATGATCCGGAATATGTTGTCGTCCTCGGCGGCGACCATATCTACAAAATGGATTATTCCAAAATGGTTGATTTCCACAAGGCACAGAAGGCGGACCTGACGATTGCCGTTCTTGATGTGCCGCGTTCGGAGGCGACGCGCATGGGCATCATGATCTGCGACGATCAGATGCGCGTGACCGATTTCGAGGAGAAACCGGCAGAGCCGAAATCGACGCTTGCCTCTATGGGCATCTATGTGTTCACATGGTCGAAGCTCAAAAAGTATCTGATCGAGAATGAAAACGCGAACACCGGCTCCAAGGATTTCGGCAAGGACATCATTCCGGCGATGCTGAAAAACAGTGAGCGGCTCTATGCCTATACCTTCGAGGGCTACTGGAAGGATGTCGGTACGCTGGATTCGCTCTGGGATGCAAATATGGACCTGCTCGCTCCGGCGGAGCAGCTCAATCTCTATGACAAATCGTGGCGTATCTATTCGCGGCACAGCAACTTCCCGCCGCAGTATATCGGCGCGAGTGCGGAGATCGAAAACGCGATGATCACCGAGGGCTCCGTCATTAACGGCAAGGTTGATTTCTCCGTCATTTTCGGCGGCGTGACCATTGAAGCCGGTGCAAAGGTGCAGTACAGCGTCGTGATGCCGGGAACGGTCATCAAGGCGGGCGCGGTCGTGGAATACGCGATCGTCGGCGAGGACTGCGTCATTGAGGAGAATGCACATGTCGGCAGAAGCCCCGAGGAATATGAAGGCGACGCGCGCGAAAACTGGGGCATTGCCGTTACGGGACACAGGATTACGGTCGGCGAGGGGATGCAGGTCGCGCCCAAGCAGATTCTTTCTGAGTCGATCTGAGCGCGGCTGGAAACGGAGGATTATCAATGGGAATCAATCAGAATGTACTGGGTCTGGTCTTTGCCAGTATCCATGATGAAGTAATTTTCGATCTCACGAAGAACCGTACAATGGGCTCGGTGCCGTTCGGCGGCAGATACCGGCTGATCGACTTTCCGCTCTCGAATTTTGTCAATTCCGGCATCTCGCAGGTCGGCGTCATTACGAAGAATAACTACGGCTCTCTGCTCGATCATGTCGGCTCCGGCAGAGAATGGGATCTCGCACGCAAAAAGGGCGGTCTGCATCTGCTGCCGCCGTATGCACATACCAGCTCGACGGTCTATCACGGCAAGCTCGATGCGCTCGGCAATATCTGGAGCTTTGTCGAGCATTCCAGCGCGGAATATGTCGTCCTGACCGACTGCAATATCGTCACGAATATCGACTACCGTCCGGCTGTGGAGGCGCATATCGCATCCGGCGCGGATATCACCGCGGTCTATGCAAAGGGCTATTTTGATCAGTCTGCGGATTCCTCGGCTACGATCTTCGGCATCGGCGGCGACGGCTTTATCAATGATGTCATGATCAATCCGCCGATGACCGGCAACTGCAATCTCGGTCTCGATATGTATATCATGAGCAAGGATTTCCTGCGCCGCATCGTCAAGGAATCCATGAGCCGCAACCGCAACAGCTTCCGCCGCGATATCCTGCTCGACCGCAGCGCAAAGTATAAGATTCTTGCCTATGAGCATCAGAATTATTACTCCAAGATCGACTCGCTCGCAAGCTATTTTGCCGCGAATCTGGCGCTGCTCGAAACCGCAAACCGCGATGCGCTCTTTGCAAAGAATGCTCCGATCCTGACCAAGACCAAGGATGAGGCGCCGGTTCATTTCGGACTGGCATCGCATATCAAGAATTCGATGATCGCAGACGGCTGCATCATCGAGGGCAAGGTGGAAAACTGTGTGCTGTTCCGCGGCGTGAAGATCGGCAAGGGCTCCGTCATCCGCGACAGCATCATCACGCAGGATACCGTGATCGGCGAACGCTGCGCGATCCGTAATGTGATCACAGACAAGAATGTCGTGATCGCAGATGAACGTCAGCTGACCGGTTCCGTGGGTTATCCGCTGTTTATCGGCAAGGGCGCAGTGATTTAAGACGATTTCCGGGGAGGAGGCAAGGTATGAATATTTTATATGCAGCAAGTGAAGCAAGACCCTATGTCGCATCCGGCGGCCTCGCAGATGTTGCAGGCGCACTGCCGCTTGCACTGAACAAGAAAGGTCACGACTGCCGCGTCGTCATTCCGCTTTATAAGGCGATCGGCGACGATCTGCGCAAGGATATGACCTTTATCACCTCGATCACGGTCGATGTCGCATGGAGAAAGCAGTATTGCGGAATTTTCTCTGCGGTGAAGCAGGGCGTCACCTATTATTTCATTGACAATGAGTATTATTTCAAGCGCGACGGCATCTACGGCTTCTATGACGACTGCGAACGCTTCGTCTTTTTCAGCCGCGCGATTCTCGAAATGCTCCGCGTGATCGACTTCAAGCCGACGGTCATTAACTGCAATGACTGGCAGACGGCACTGACACCGGTTTATTATCAGATCTTCTACAAGTATCAGGAGGGCTTTGATAATATCCATACCGTGTTCACGATCCATAATATCGCCTATCAGGGCAAGTACGGCAAGGAAGTCCTCAATGAGGTCATGGGCATTCCGATGTATCATGCAAATCTGCTGGAATATGACGGCAATGTCAATATGATGAAGGGCGCAATCGAAACCGCCGACAAGATCACGACGGTCTCTCCGAGCTATGCATGGGAGATTCTCGACCCGTGGTATTCGCACGGACTCGACCGCGCACTGACAAACAAGCAGTATAAGCTGACCGGCTTCCTCAACGGCATTGATGTGGACAGCTACAATCCGGAAACGGATGATGCCCTCGCACCGCCCTATGCGCATTACAGCGTGAAGGATCCGTCCGGCAAGCTGACCTGCAAGCGTGCATTGCAGGCGGAGCTCGGACTGCCGCAGGACGATCAGCCGCTGATCGGTATCTGCACGCGGTTTGTCGCGCACAAGGGCATCGACCTGATCCGCTATGTCTTTGAGGAAATGGTGCATGACGGCTTCCGCTTTGCGATCTTAGGCAGCGGCGAGCGCGTCTATGAGGATTTCTTCAAGGAAATGGCATGGCGTTATCCGCAGTCTGTCAGCGTGACGCTCGGATTCTATCCGCAGCTTTCGCGCCGCATCTATGCGGGCTGTGATATGTTCCTGATGCCGTCGCAGAGTGAGCCCTGCGGTCTGGCACAGATGTATGCAATGCGTTACGGCACCATGCCGATTGTCCGTGAGACCGGCGGTCTGCGTGATTCCGTCCGCGATGCCGGCGGCGAAAACGGCACCGGCTTTACCTTCAAGACTTATAACGCGCATGATATGCTCGGAGCGTGCCTGCGTGCAAAGGGCGCTTACGAGAACAAGCCGTTCTGGGCAGGGATTCAGAAGCAGGCGATGTCGGCTGATTTCAGCTGGGCATCTTCTGCGGAGCTGTATCTCGGGCTCTATAAGGAACTGGAGAGCTGGAATCAATAAACGTGATAACTGGGGGGAGCGCACCGGCTGGGTTCATCAGCCGGTGCGCTGATTTTATCGGGGGTATCCTGCGACTTCTCTTTTCTTGCGGCGAACAGAATGCAAACTCTCATTTTTTGCGCTCCTATTGGATTTTCCTATACAGGGCATACAAAAACTCTATACCCTTTTCTATTGCTTTCCGGCAGGCAGGTATGCTATAATAGAATTGACCGCGCATGCGGAAAAATCAAAGGAGGGGGAAATACTGTGAAGTATTCCAGAAAAGCAACTGCTGCTCTGCTGAGCGGCGTGCTGGCGCTTGCAGGGATGCCGGTCCTTGAGCCGAGCGCCGCAGAGGGTGATCTGCTTGTAACAGATTTTGAGGACGGTGACGTCAAGGCATTCTCAAAGCGCGGAGATGAGGATACATCCGTGATTGCATCCTGTACCGATGATGCACACAGCGGAAAGACCTGCATGTCCGTGACAGAGCGTTCGCAGGGCTGGAACGGTCCGTCCGTTTCGCTCGAGAGCCTCGGCTGCAAGGCGGGTGTCCAGTATCTCGCAACGGCATGGGTCAAGATGAAGTGGTACAATACCGTCCGCCTGAGCATGCAGTATACCGATGAGGACGGCGAGCAGCATTATGACAATCTCGCCCAGATCAAGAGCGACGGCAAATGGGTGCAGATTCCCGAAACGAAATTCAGCTTTACTTCGGGCATGAAGGATGTTTCCATTTACATCGAGGGCGACGACAAGGCGGAGATGTGGGTCGATGACTTCTCGCTGACCGCAGCGCCGGTCTACCCGATTCAGGAGGATATCCCGGGTCTGAAGGATGTCTATGCCGATTATTTCAAGATCGGCGGCGCGGTGACGGCAAAGGAGCTTTCGCCGAAATCCACGCAGGACTTAATCCTCAAGCATTATAACTCCATTACGCTCGGCAATGAGCTCAAGCCGGAGAATATGCTCGATCAGAAGGCGACGCTTGCCTATTACGAGGAATCCGGCGACAATACCGTCCCGAAGGTCAAGCTCAACGGCGCCGCGAAGATCATTCTGGATTTCTGCCGCGAGCATAATATTCCGGTGCGCGGACATGTTCTTGTCTGGTACAGCCAGACGCCTTACTGGTTCTTCACCGACGACTATACCAAGGACGGCAAGCTGGTCGATAAGGACACCATGCTCAAGCGCATGAAGAACTACATCAAGGGTGTGTTCGAGGCACTTGAGGCGGAGTATTCCGATGTCGATTTCTATGCATGGGACGTTGTCAATGAGGCATGGGAGGACGGCGGCACACCGCGTCTGAAGGGCAAATATGAGGACAGCAACGGCTCCTCGGCATGGGTTGCGATCTTCGGCGACAATTCGTTCATCGAGCCTGCATTTGAATATGCAAGAGAATATGCGCCGAAGGGCACCAAGCTCTATTACAACGATTACAATGAGTATATGCAGGGCAAGCAGGAAGCCATTATCAAAATGGCGAAAGATCTGAAAGCAAAGGGCTTGATCGACGGCATCGGCTTGCAGTCGCACCTGAACTGTACGAATAACGCGACGACCGATCCGTTCCCGTATGCACAGCAGTATGAATCCGCACTGAAAAAATACACCGAGCTCGGTCTCGATCTCCAGATCACGGAGCTGGACGTGACCTATGACAAGAGCGTTGCAAACGGTGAGAAGCTGCAAGCGAAGTATTACAGCGATATCATGGATGCGATCGTCAAGTATAAGGATTATATTTCAGCAGTCGTATTCTGGGGCACGACGGACGATCAGAGCTGGCGCGCAAGCCAGAATCCGCTGCTGTTCGATGAGAAGTATCAGGCAAAGCCCTGCTTTGATTCGATCATCGACGGCATCAGCTATACGACAACGGCTTCGACCGCAACCACCAGGAAAACCACGGAATCGACTTCCAAAACAACCGAGACAACCACAACAGCCACGGAGACAACGGTTTCCTCCGAAAAGAGCGGCGTATGGGAACCGACGCTGCGCGGTGATGTCA
>CAMHUJ010000112.1 GCA_946188175.1 uncultured Ruminococcus sp. | reverse complement strand
ATTTTCATTTGTGTTTGTCACGGTCATCAATCCTTTCTGTTCATTGTTCAGTCAATCAGAATTCCCGTTTTTCGATCACACGGACGGAGATCATCCGCGAAATGCCGAACAGCAGCAGTACAATCGCACCCGGCAGCAGCGCATCGACTCCATAATGAACGGTTACGGCAGCCGGTTCGCCGCCCTCCGGAACCGTACAAAGCAGCCTCATCAGCATAAGCATCATAAAAACTGCCGGCATCATCATGGACAGCAGTGCCAGACCGGCAGCAGCCACCTTTCCGCCGAACCGGAACACAAACGGCAGCACGATCGCAGGCACCGCCAGACTGCACCCCGTCAGCTGAAAAATCCGGAGCAGGGCTTCCGCCTTGTTATAGTGCAGCATGATCAGCGCAGACCAGAGCACCCCGACAGCGGTCAGAAGCAGCGTCAGCAGATAATATGCATCCACAAGCCGTCCGCGCGAAACCGGCAGGATCGTCTGCCAGCGTGCAAAGCGCGATTTTTCATCGGACAGCAGAAGCAGAAACGGCAGCGCGGCAATGCAGGACGACAGCAGCGTGATGCCCATATCCGCATAGATCGGGTTGATTACGGTCAGAACCAGAAGCACGGAAATAAGGATGATAACCGGAATGCGGATTGCATACCACATCCGCAGCAAAATACCTTTCATAGTCTGTTACCTCATTGATTGTTAAAATTCCCTGCGGCAGAATCCCCACAGAGAGAGCAGCCACGATACAAAGGTCAGAATCAGCGTGCAAAAGACAGATATCAGAATCATCTTATAGCTGCCCCCGTGCAGCAGGATCCTCAGAATATCCCTCAAGGTCATGCTGCTCAGCGAAATGCTTGATAATAACTTTGCGTATACGGTACCGAATTCCGTTTCCGGAACCGCAAGCTCCGAAGCGGTCACGACGGCAAAGAAAACGATCAGCAGAAACAGAATCCCTCTGCCCTTGTCATATCCGAAGCGGAAGCTGACCGGACAGACCAGCGCCGGAATCAGCAGGCAACAGAGGCAGGCGCGCATGACCCAGAGCAGCAGTTCCTCGGAATCCAGCTGATATGCCGGTGCAATCCAAAGCATACCGAGCCCCGTCAGCAGCACCGCTGCCGCCGCACAGATCAGCGTCAGCAGATATTTTTCCGTCACGATGCAGAAGCGCGAAACCGGCAGCATCATCTGCTGTGTCTCCCACCTGCTGACCGCGTCCCTGCGCATACTGTCCGCAGGCATCACAGCGATGAACAGCGCGATGCACGCAAACAGATACGGCAGTTTCAGGATCATACCGGCAAGCATCGCCACCGCAGCCGGAATCAGATTCACCGGCGAAAGCATCTCCGTGAGGTCTTTGCAGAGCAAGCCTTTCATGCTCACCCCTCCTTTGCCATGTAGACAAAGAGCTCCTCAATCGTAACGGGGCGGATGTCGAAGGTCTGCGGCACGCGCGTCCGGTCTACGATTGCCTCTGCACCGTACTGCGTGACCCGCCTGCCCTTGATCGCGTCAGGCTCGAGAGCATTGAGATTTTCCTCTGTCGTCTGCAAAAAGCCGTACTGTTCGAGCAGACGGTCCTTTTCCTCACAGAGCATGAGCTGACCCTTGTGCAGAAACGCAATATAGTCACAAACCTTTTCGAGGTCGCTGACGATATGCGAGGAGATCAGCACCGCATGTCCCTCATCGCGCGTGAAGTCATTGAGAAGATCAAGCAGTTCCTCGCGCACAAGCGGGTCAAGCCCCGCGGTCGGCTCATCAAGCACAAGCAGCTTTGCATCGTGCGACAGCGCAATCGCAAGCCCGAGCTTCATTTTCATGCCCTTGGAGAAGGTCTTGAAGCGCTTGTTCTCCGGCAGATTGAATTTCTTGATATATTCAGCAAATGCGTCGCTTTGCCAATTCCGGAACGAGTATTTCATGATCTTTTCGATCTGCCGGATATGGAGATTTTCGGGCAGCCCGACCTCATCGAGCACGACGCCGATCTCATTGCGCAAATCAGCGGAAAGCGGCTGACCGAGCAGGCTGATCTCACCGCTGTCGGGACGGTTCATGCCGAGCAGCGCCTTGATTGTCGTGGTCTTACCGGCACCGTTTTCGCCGATCAGACCGAGAATGCAGCCCGACGGGAGCGTCAGGGAGACAGGACCGAGCGAGAAGCCTTTGTATTTTTTTGCGATGTTTCTGATTTCGATTGCATTCATGATGATACTCCTTTCGTGTCAGGAATCCAGCAGATCAAGCATTTGGATGATATCCTGCTTTGACATGCCGCAGGCTGCGGCGAGCTGCCGGATCTCGAGCAGATGATTTTCGATTTGTTTCAGGTGTTCCTCTCTGAGAAGCTCGGTATTTTTCGGTGCGACGAAGCAGCCCTTTGCGGGGACGGTATAGAGAAAGCCCTCGCGTTCGAGCTCATCGTAGGCGCGCTTGGTCGTAACGACGCTGATGCGCAGATCCTTTGCGAGGCTGCGGATCGACGGCAGCGGGTCATTTTCGCTGAGTGCGCCGCTGATGATGAGTGCTTTGATCTGCGAATAAATCTGGTCGTAGATCGGCGCACCGCTTTTGTTGTCGATAAACAGGTTCATGCTCTCACCTCGTTCTGTTTCACTGTTCATATACAGTATACACAGTTAGTATAGTTTTGTCAAGAGGAAAAGAATAATATTTTTGATTTAACAAGAATGTGAATTAGAAATTAGGAATGAGAAATTAAAAATTGTTGTATCCGCCTTACGGCGGATGATTTATATTGAAATAGGCGTGCTGAAAAGGAGGAAGTAGGAAGGAGAAAGGAGGATGTTCTTTACTATGCGCATTTGACTTTTTTCAAATCGCGGCGAAGCCGACACCACAATTTCTCATTTCTAATTTCTCATTTCTAATTCGGTTCGCTTTCTTCATGAAAAAATCATATTTGGGGGATGAAAATCGCTTGCTTTTTCATGTGATTTCTGGTATAATATAATCTGTATAGGTTTCGCAATATTTACGCAAAAAGGAGGACTCCGCTTTGGATTCTTCATATGATATCATCTCGGCGCTCAGCAGCGTGCACGGCGTATCCGGCAGAGAGGCTGCCGTCGGGAATACCGTTGCCGACCGCATCCGCCCCTATGCACCGGATGTCCGCTGCGACGACGGCAATGTCATTGCGCATATCGGGCAGGATGCCGGAAAACCGACGCTGCTGTTCTGTGCACATCTCGATCAGGTCGGATTTCTCGTGACCGATATCACGCCGGACGGCTTTCTCCGGATCGGCGCTGTCGGCGGCATAGATCACCGTCTACTGCTCGGTCAGCCCGTCACAGTCGAAGGCAGCAAGCCGCTCTCCGGTGTGATCTCGATACTACCGCCGCATCTGCTGAAAGGCGAACAGGCGGTTCCGGAGGATGCACAGCTCTGCGTCGATCTCGGATTTGATTCCGCAGAGGCGCTCGTCGGCAAAGTATCACGCGGCGATGCGGTTTATTTTGCGACCGTCTGCCGGAAGATGCAGGGCACACACATGACCGGTCCGGCGCTGGACGACCGCTGCGGCGCGGCATCGCTGATTCTCGCGGCGGAGCAGATCAGCCGCATGGACGATCTGCCCTGCAATGTCACATTTGCATTTGTCGGGCAGGAGGAACGCAGCGGTCACAGAGGCGCAAAGCGCGCCGCATTTGCCGAAACGCCGGATTATGCGATTGCCGTGGACGTGACCTTCGGGCTTGCGCACGGCGAAGACCCGCAGGAGACCTTCCCGCTCGGCGGCGGTCCTGCAATCGGAATCTCCGCGGTACTTGATCCGGCACTTTCCGATGCGCTGACCGATACCGCAAAGGATCTGAAAATCCCCTATCAGCTTGAAATTATGCCCGAATCAACCGGCACGGACGCGGATGCGCTCGCACTCGCGCCGCAGGGTTCACGGGCAGGCACGGTCTCGATCCCGCTGCGCTATATGCACACGCCGGTCGAGGTCATTGATACAAAGGATGTCGAACTGACCGCGCAGCTTCTCGCGGCATTTGCAGGGAGGTGCGGCGCATGAACCGTCAGGAACTGAATACCCTCTGCGGGCTCTGCGGCACATCCGGCAGAGAACACGCAGTCCGCGCATATATTCTCGGTGAACTCGGCAGGCTCGGTCTGCCGGAGGGCGCCGTCACGGTTGACCGGCTCGGCAATGTTCTCGTGCACAAAAAGGGCGCATCTGCTGCAAAACGCAAAGTGATGTTCTCCGCGCACACGGACGAGGTCGCGCTCATGGTCACGTATATCCACGAGGACGGCACACTCGCCTTTGATATGGTCGGCGGGGTCAGTGCGGCTGCGGTGATCGGGCGGCAGGTACAGGTCGGAAAAGACCGTATCTGCGGTGTGATCGGCTGCAAGCCCGTGCATCTGCTCTCGAAGGATGAACGCACAAAGCCCGCCGACATGCACAGCCTGTTCTGCGATATCGGCACGGGCTCGAAGGCGGAGACCGAGCAGCTTGTCCGCATCGGCGACATCATCTATTTCTGCGGAGATGCGCAGGATTTCGGCGATCAGTCACTGATGAGTAAAGCAATCGACGACCGCTTCGGCTGTGAGATTCTGCTGGAGTTGCTCCGCAGTGATCTGCCGTATGATACCGATTTCGCATTTGTCGTGCAGGAGGAGGTCGGACTGCGCGGCGCGGGTGTTGCAGCGGCACAGCTCGACCCTGATCTTGCCGTGATTTTTGAAGCGACGACTGCGGCGGATATCCCCGGTTCAGCCGGCTCCGACCGCTGCTGTGCGCTCGGAAGCGGCGCCGTGATCTCCTATATGGACGGCAGAACCGTCTATGACAAGGCGCTCTATGATCTCGCGGTACGCATCTGCGAGGAAAACAATATCCCGTGGCAGACAAAGACCAAGATCGCAGGCGGAAACGATGCCGGTGCGATTCAGTCCGCCGGACGCGGCGCAAAAGTGCTTGCCGTCAGCGTGCCTTGCAGATATCTGCACAGTCCGCTTTCGGTCATCCGGCATACCGATGCGGAAAGCTGTGAAAAGCTCGCATTTGCTTTGATCTCCGCATTACAGGAGGAAGCGCTTTGATCACCGAAGTGAAACGTCAGACCGAAATCGACCGGCGCTCGCTTGCCGTCTGTCACTACGGACGCAAAATTCTCTGCAATCTGGTCGCATACGGTACAAAATACAGCTTTTGCAGATTTTTCCGCATCCGTTCGCATGACAAAACGGCGTGGATGATGCTGCAAAACAGTACGCTGCTCATCAGCTCGCAGGCGGATTTTTCCAATGATACGGAGGCGGCGGAGGAGCTCTCGGTTTTCATCCGGATGCACCTGCCGTTCCGCGTGGAGGGTGCGCAGTCGCTGCTCTCTGGTCTGAAGCTGCAAGGCTATCAGACGCTCAACCGCTCCGTTTTCCGTCTGGAGCCCGGCGGCATCTCGCCGCTCTTTGATCCGGAGCAGGTCAACCGCGCCCCGAAGCTCGACGATGTCTATGAGATTCTTGCGGAGGGCTTCCCGAATCTCATCGCCTATGATATCTGGCTGACCGATACCTCGCATATGGTGCGGCGCGGTCTGCGGCAGTGCTACACATATTTCAATGTCACCGCAGCAACAGCGATTTATGATTACGGCGATCAGGTACTGATCGGGCAGGTCGCAACGAAGGTCGCGGCACGCGGCAAGGGCTATGCGCGGGACTTCCTGCACTGGATCGCCAATGACCTCGAAGCACGCGGCAAGACCGGCATCCTCTATGCGCTGGACATCCGCAAGAGCTTCTATGAGGAGATCGGCTTCACGCTGATTGAATCGGAGTTTGTCTGGGAGCGCAATCACGCGGCGGAGCCGGACGGCGGAAAGGGCATCCTGTGACAGGCGCGGCGGAACGCACTGCGTTTTCGGTCGTGATTCCCGCGCACAACGAGGAACAGTACATCGGCGGCTGTCTGGCTGCCGTGAAAAAAGCGGCGGAGGCGGTGAAACCGTGCGGAACGGAGATCATCGTCACGGCAAACCGCTGCACCGACAGAACTGCGGAGATTGCGGCGGCATACTGTAAAATGTAAGCGGTCCGCAGGGCTGCCGTT
>CAMHUJ010000111.1 GCA_946188175.1 uncultured Ruminococcus sp. | reverse complement strand
GGTGCTCCTGATTCTCCACGGAGCGCGCACCGACTGCGACATACGCCAGCAGGTCGTCCAGATAGCGGTGATTCTCCGGATAGAGCATCTCATCCGCGCAGGAGAAGCCGGTCTCCTTCAGTGCGCGCATATGCAGCTCACGGGTCGCAATAATACCCTTGTAGACATCGGGCTTTGCATTCGGGTCCGGCTGATGCAGCAGACCCTTGTAGCCTGCGCCTGTCGTGCGCGGTTTATTGGTATAGATGCGCGGAATGATGAAGATTTCATCCTTGACCTGCTCCTGCACCTTACGCAGCCGCGAAATATAGTCGAGCACGGCATCGGGATTATCCGCCGAGCACGGACCGATAATCAGAATCAGTCTGTCGTCTTTGCCCTCAAAGATATCGCGGATCTCCGCCGCGCGCCGCTTTACGATCTCTGCCATTTCCGGTGTCACGGGATACATTTCCTTTGTTTCCTTCGGAATGGTCAGCTTGCGTTCAAATTCCAGATTCATCATAATGGGGATAACTCCTTTTCTTTGGGAATATCTGTCACTTTTCTCTGTCCGCCTGATACCAGTATACATACTTTCTCAGGATTTGTCAACCGTTTAACGCATAAAAGCGTTAAATCGCTAAAATTCCAATTCCGTCCGGCAGGATTTCAATACAATTTGCCGTCAAAATATTGCAGCATCAGGAGTACAGAGCCTTCATAGGTATGCTCCTGCAACACAGCATACTGTGCCGTCCAGCCGGCATCGCCTGTCTTGCCGATTGCTTCACTGACCGCCGGCATTTCGTCAATCGGATGCGACTCCGCTTCATAGGCATCCAGCTCGTTTCCGTCAGCGATACGGCAGATATCCCAGACTCTCTGGCTCAGATAGGGATACTCTCCGGCATACTGCGCCTCTGCATCCTGTATCTTTTTCAGCAGCGCTTGCCGCTCATCCGGCTGCATCTCCTTCAGCTTGACGCCGTCCGGCCTCGGTATCTCCGGATGCTCCTGCGAGACCGCATCCATGTATTCGTTTCGCACGCCCAAGTAATCTGTGTCCACATAAAGCTGCATCTCCTTGAATCCGGCAAGCCGCAGGAACGGGTCATCGCTCCTTGACAGCGCCAGATCGGCAAGAAATGTCGCAGCGCTCTCCTTATAGAAGCCCATGTGATGCGTCAGCTCATGTGCATCAACAACCAGCCGCTCGACGGGATTTTTCGCATAATACTTTTCATGCAGCACTTCCATGGTATACGGGAAGGTCACGCCGCCGATGTCCATTCGCCGCAGGATATCGGAGCTGAATGCATCCTTGACAGGCGGATAGTAGCCGTTCAGCCGCGGATATTCCGCCGAAAGACTTTGCAGCGCAGCCTCGATTTTCAGGCGGCTCTCCTCCGGCGTCGGAAAGTCCACGGTACCGTCCGCATGAATCTCAATCTCCTCCGCAGCGGAATTGGCACCGTCCGTGACATACCGCATCAGCGCGTCGATCTCCTGATAGGAGAATTCTGTCCGCAGCCCTTTCTCGGGCTTTCCGAGTACGGTTCCGCGGAACGGCACCGCCCAGACGAGCGAGTAGTAAAGCACACTGCCGCAGAGGATCATGAGCAGCGTCTTATAATAGCCCGCAGTAAATTTGCGGTATTTCTCCTTTTTGCGCAGAAACGGCAGCAGAATCAGGAAGATCAGCGCCGCCGGCACGAGCACCGCCGCAAGGATGATCAGCCATTCGCCGAGCACAAACGGCAGCTTCGCATTCAGTCTGCCGAGCCATTCCGCCCAGTAAGGGTAGAGATTGTCGGTATACCAGTCGCAGAAGCCTTTTGAACATGCGGCGATATGCAGCACCGCAGTGCATATGAGAATAATAAGAATACAAGTCCGATCGTGCGATTTTTTCTTCATAGATTTATCCGTTTCCGATTGATTGCTTCAGGAATAGTCGATCTCGGATTCCTGCACGCCGCCCGCGATTGTACCGGTCAGCTGCACAAACGGCAGATCGTCGTCAAAGAGCGCCGGAGAGAGGATATACAGCACGCGGTAGCTGCCGTCCGCAAGGATTTCCATGTCCTCAAAATTCAGATTCTCCCTGAATACATCGGCGGTCAGCGGATGCGGTTCTTTTTCCTCGCATTCCAGATGATTCTGATACATTTCGTCCGCTCTTTCCAGCAGATTTTCTGCAATGTATCCGCGGAAGAACCGGTCCCAGGTTTCGATCTCCGAAACGATTGTCTCCGCGGTTTTCAGGCATTCTGCAAAGCCGTCCCCGCCGCCGTTCACGATCACGAGATGCCTGTCGCCGAGCATTTCGACCATGCTGCTGTACCAGTTTGTGCTCTTATTCAGCTCCAGCGTACCGAGCACATCTGACTGTACCGTGACCTTTGTATTGAACCCGTCGATCAGCTTCTGTAAAAACGCATTCTGCACATTGCTTTCGAGTATCTCGCGGACAAAGACGCCGTCCGTGAAGCGCAGTCTGTCCGAGGGCTCGCGCTTTTTCGGCGGAAAGCCTTTGATGCGATAGATCGTATCTTCTGCAAAGTCGGGTGAATTGCAGTCCGGCGTCTGTATCGAATCATAGAGATACCACGTAACGCAGGTCAGCGCCTCGGACTGCGCACCGGTTGTCAGGTCAATGATACCGCGGCTGCCCATGGACTGCGCACGGATCGAATGGTCGCAGGGAAATCCCTGCCAGCCCCAGGCGGACACACTGCCGTCATGCGTGGCAGCGATCAGATATTCATGCAGCTCCGGCTCATACTGCGCCATGACATCCGGATGAATCTCCGCCGGACCGACCTGCTTCGGATACTGCTTTGCGATCACACTCTGCAAATAGGGATGCTCCACTTTCTCCGCCGTGATCTCCCGCAGCCAGACATCGCCGAGATAAAAGCCATGCAGCGGCGGCTCCTTGACAAGCGGATACCCCTTGACGCGATAGACAAAATCCTGCCGGAACGGGTGCTTCCGGAACCGCGTTTCATCCGGTGTCATATACCAGATGAGCCGCAGACCGCCGGTGTGCATCTCACCGCTTGTGATATCCATGCCCGCAAGACATGTTTGATGCCGGTAACACAGCATTTCGTCCCCGAAGCGGACATCCGGTGTACTGCCGCCGCCGTCGCCGCAGCAGCCGGCTGCGATCAGATACGTATGCAGTTCACTGCCGAAGCATGCGCGCAGCTCTGCCGGAATGACATCGCGTCCGAGATCGGTTTTCCACTCCATAAGCACACCGCCTCTTGTGATATTTGTTTTGCGGATTATTTCGTGATCGCCTGCTTCATCGTTCTGACGAACTCGCCGACGACCGGCGCAGAATTCTTACCGTGCGCACCGATCTGTCTGACGATTGCCGAGCCGACGATCACGCCGTCGGATACCGCAGCCGCCTTGGCAGCCTGCTCCGGATTGGAAATGCCGAATCCGACCGCGCACGGCACATCGGAATTCTCGCGGATTTTCTGTACAATCGCGCCGAGATTGGTCTGAATCTCACTGCGCACACCGGTGACGCCGAGGCTGGAAACAAGATAGATAAAGCCCTCCGCCTCCTTTGCGATCATGGCGATGCGGTTCTCGGAGGTCGGTGCGATCAGCGAGATGAAATCGACGCCGTGTGCGCGGCAGACCGGTGCAAATTCGTCCTTTTCCTCATAGGGCACATCGGGCAGGATGATGCCGTCGATGCCGACTTCCTCACATTTTGCGGCAAAGCGCTCGATGCCGTAGGAGAATACGACATTTGCATAGGTCATAAAAACGAGCGGTACGGTGACATTCTTCCGCAGTTCAGCGACAAACGCAAAGATTTTGTCCGTCGTGACGCCGCCTGCGAGTGCGCGGATATTTGCGCCCTGAATGACCGGGCCCTCCGCGGTCGGGTCAGAGAACGGGATACCCAGCTCAATGAGATCGGCACCGGCTTCCGCCATTGCGCGGACGATCTTTCCGGTCGTTTCGAGATCGGGGTCTCCGCAGGTGATAAACGGAATAAACGCCTTGCCGTTTTGGAATGCATTGCGGATATTACTCATGGATATCCTCCCCTCTGTAGCGCGCGATTGCCGCGCAGTCCTTGTCGCCTCTGCCGGAAATCGTGATGACGATGATCTGATCCTTGTTCATCTTCGGTGCAATCTTGACCGCATGTGCAACGGCATGTGCTGATTCGATTGCGGGAATGATACCCTCGGTGCGCGAGAGATACTCAAACGCATTGACCGCCTCATCATCGGTGACGGGGACATATTCCGCCCTGCCGATATCATGGAGCCATGCGTGCTCCGGACCGACGCCGGGGTAATCGAGACCTGCGGAGATCGAGTAAACCGGCGCGATCTGCCCGTATTCATCCTGACAGAAGTAGGATTTCATACCGTGGAAGATGCCGAGCTTTCCGGTGTTGACGGTTGCCGCGGTCTCAAAGGTGTCGATGCCTCTGCCAGCCGCCTCGCAGCCGATCAGCTTGACGCCCTCATCCGGAATGAAGTGATAGAAGGTACCGATTGCATTGGAGCCGCCGCCGACGCATGCCATGACGACATCGGGGAGTCTGCCTTCTTTTTCAAGAATCTGCTGTCTGATCTCCTTGGAAATGACAGCCTGAAAATCGCGGACGATCGTCGGGAACGGATGCGGACCCATGACCGAGCCGAGACAGTAGTGCGTATCGTCGATGCGGTTTGTCCATTCGCGCATCGCCTCGGAAACGGCATCCTTGAGCGTCGCCGTACCGGAAGTCACAGGGATGACCTCCGCGCCGAGCAGACGCATCCGGTAGACATTGAGTGCCTGCCGCTTGGTATCCTCCTCGCCCATGAATACGACGCATTCCATGCCCATGAGCGCGGCAGCGGTTGCAGTTGCAACGCCGTGCTGACCGGCACCGGTCTCGGCGATGAGGCGTGTCTTGCCCATTTTCTTTGCGAGCAGCGCCTGACCGAGCACGTTGTTGATCTTGTGTGCACCGGTATGGTTGAGGTCCTCGCGCTTGAGATAGATTTTCGCGCCGCCGAGATCACGGGTCATTTTCTCCGCATAATAGAGCAGCGACGGACGGTTTGCATATTCATTGAACAGCTTTGTCAGCTCCGCGTTGAACTGCGGGTCATTTTTATAGTGATTATAAGCCTGTTCGAGCTCAATAACAGCATTCATCAGTGTCTCAGGGATATACTGTCCGCCGTGAATGCCGAATCTTCCGTTCGGATTTGTCATAATTTCCTCCAATTATATGAGTTAGGAATTAGAAATTAGGAATTAGAAATTGCGGAGCGGCTTCGCCGCATCATTTATAATCCGTCGGCGAAGCCGACACCATAATTTCTAATTTCTCATTTCACATTTCTAATTCTTCTCTTTCATTCTCCTCTGACGGCTATGACGAACGCACGGATTTTATCGGCGTCCTTCTGTCCGTCTGTTTCGACGCCGCTGCTGATATCGACGCCGTAGGGTTTATGCTCCGCGAGGATTCCGCCGATATTCTCCGGCGAAAGACCGCCAGCGAGCAGATACGGACGCGAAAAGCCGCTGAGCAGCGCATGATCAAAGGTCTTTCCGGAGCCGGTGCCGGAATCGAGCAGAATGAGGTCTGCCGCGGATTCCTTTGCAGCCGCCAGATCATCTGCCGACCGGATGCGGAACGCCTGAATGACCGGCAGACGGCAGCAGGCTTTGAGCCCGCGCAGATAGAAAGCGTCCTCGCTGCCGTGCAGCTGAATATACTGAATGATGCCCGCCTCGGCAAATTCCGTGATAAACTGATACGGCGAATTGACAAACACGCCGACCGCCGGAATCTCCGGCTTGAGCGCCTTCCGGATTTCCTGTGCCGTCTCGGCAGAAACCGAGCGCCGGAATCCGGGGGAGAGAATCATGCCTGCATAATCGGGCAGAACACTGTTCACTGCCGCAGCGTCCTGCGGCTGCATCAGACCGCAGATTTTAATTTTGATCATCCGTTGTTCCCTTTCAGATATCGCAGCATCGCGGCTTTATCGGGCGCACGCATCAGCGTCTCACCGATCAGCACCGCATCTGCCTTTGCATCACGCGCCGCCTGAATGTCCTCCGGCGGCGCGTGATGCAAAGGCAGATGCGGTGCTGATCG
>CAMHUJ010000110.1 GCA_946188175.1 uncultured Ruminococcus sp. | reverse complement strand
CAAAAAGGAAGCGATGATACCGAATATAGATTATCTGCTGGTGACGCGCTTTTTCACAGATTTTACGATGAAATCCGCACCGTCGAGCGACTTGAGAATCTTGTCTGCATCGGCGCCGGAAGCGAGCTCTGCCTTTTTGCCGTCGACCTCTGCGAGATGTGCCGAAAAGACCTTGCGCGAGGATTTCGCGGTCAGCTTTGCGTCGATTGACCAGTATTCGCGCGGCTGGAATGCGCGGATCTCATTTTCTCTGTCCACGACCAGACGCACCGCGACCGACTGCACTCTGCCTGCGGAAAGACCGCGGCGGATCTTGCGCCAGAGGAACGGGCTGAGCTGATAGCCGACGATCCGGTCGAGAATGCGGCGTGCCTGCTGTGCATTGACGAGATCAAGGTCGATCTTGTGCGGATGCGACATACCTGCCTGTACACCGGTTTTGGTGATCTCATTGAACTCGACGCGGTTATTCTGCTCGGTATCGAGCCCGAGCAGCTGCGCCAGATGCCACGAAATCGCTTCCCCTTCGCGGTCCGGGTCCGTTGCGAGCCAGACGCGCGAGCTTTTCTTTGCGCGCGATTTCAAGTCCTTGATAACATCCTCTTTGCCCTTCATCTCGATATAGGTCGGCTCGAAATTGTGCTCAATATCGACGCTGAGCTTTGACTTCGGCAGATCGCGCACATGTCCCATAGAAGCAACGACCTCGAAGCCGGTACCGAGATATTTCTGAATGGTTTTCGCCTTCGCAGGCGACTCAACGATCACAAGTTCTGACATTATAATAATCCTTCCCGCGGGCATTCCGCCCGATTGTATCTCATCTGTGAAATCAGCATGCTCTGTAATGCTTGCCGAACAGCGTTTCCACAAAGCCGTCCAGTTCAAGCATCGTCAGCTCACTGAGCAGCGTTGAAAGGTCCATATCCAGCGCCGCCGCGATATCGTCTGCATAGGTATCGCCGCATTCGCGCAGATACTGCACAATCGCCCTGCCCGCTTCACTTTCTGGCAGCGGTTTATCATCCTTTCCGGACGCCGGCGGTGCAGGTTTCACCGGCTCCGGCACAGGCATCTCAGGAACCGTCTCCGCAATATGCTGCGGCATCTGCTCCTGCGGATGCTCTGCAAAGACCAGCCGTTCCGAATCACGCAGCGCCGGTTCGGGCTGCTGCATATACTGCGGATACCGGCTGTAATAGGACATCAGAATATCCTCATAGCTCATCAGCGGAAACGCCCCGTCGCGCAGCATCGGGATCACGCCGCGGTAACGCGGATCGAAGATATCCGCAGGCGGCACGCAGTAGAGATATCTGCCTTGATCGACCGCAAACTGTGCCGTACTGAGCGAGCCGCTGCGCTCTGCCGCCTCCATGACGGCAGTCGCCTCGCAGAGACCGCTGAGGATTCTGTTCCGGCGCGGAAAATTCGCCGGAAACGGCTGTGTCCCGGGCAAATACTCCGAGACAAACAGCCCCTTGTCCGAGGAGAGCATGCGTTCACGCAGAACCTGATGCTCCCGCGGATAGTTGACATTGATCCCGCAGCCGAGTACGGCAACGGTTGCGCCGCCGTGATCGAGTGCAGCCGTATGCGCGATGCCGTCCACGCCTTTCGCAAAGCCGCTGACGATGACAAAGCCTCTGCGGCTCAGCTCCCCGATGATCGACTGCGTCACACGCTCGGTATAGGGCGAGGGATGTCTTGTACCGACGACCGCCAGACTGAGCGGATTGCCGAGCAGATCAAGATTGCCCTTCGCCGTCAGCAGGACGGGCGGCGTCCCGATATTGCGCAGCACGGAAGGATATTCCTCACTGTCAATCGGCAGCAGCGCAATCTCATGGCTGCGGCAGAAATAGACGATGCTGTCCGCCTCGCCGATTGAATGTGCGGTCATCGCCTTCTGCACACCGGTCGGCAGATCGCGGTATCTTCCCGCCTGCACCGATTCATACACATCCTGCGGCGAATCCGCCTGCTGCAAATATTGCAGGAGTTTCGTGCTGCCTGCGCCGAATACCAGCGACAGCCAGACCCAGTACCGCAGCATTTCCGGATCGGTTTTCTGCTGCAATTCCATAGCCTCACCGCCCTTTCCGTGTTTCACATTCAGGCTTTCGCCATTTCCCAGAGGAACAGCCCTGCCGCCATAGCCGCATTCAGCGAATTGGATGCAGGCGACATCGGAATGGTCAGGCGCTTATCGCAAGCTGCGCTGATCTCCTTCGGCAGACCGTTGCCCTCATTACCGATCAGCACGACTGCGCCGCGGCAGAAATCATAGCCGCCGAGCAGCTGCGCATCCCTGTCCACCACGGCGGCACAGGTCGGCAGCGAAGCCTCGCGGCAATGTGCAAAAAACGCATCCATATCCGTCAGACGCATCAGCGGCAGCCGGAACAAAGCGCCCATGCTGCTGCGGATCGTCTTGGGATTATACAGATCGCAGCACTGAAACAGATACAGCCCGTCAGTGCCGAGTGCCTCCGCGGTCCGCAGGATCGCCCCGAGATTTGAGGGGTCCTGCACGCAGTGCAGCAGCATATTCCTTGTACCGTGCAGGGGCAGCTTCGCCGTCTCCGGCAGCATCTCCGCGATTGCAAAAATGCCCTGCGCCGTTTCGGTATCAGCAATCTCCTTCGCAAGTGATTCGGTGATCAGAAAAGTCTGCTGCGGCATCTGCGCAGACGGAATATCCGCGCCGTACTGTTCCCTTGCCTTCTCCGTCCAGAGCAGTGCACGAAGCCTGACGCCCGAGCCGAGCGCATCGAGAATCAGCCTGCCGCCTTCCATTGCAAAAGCACGGTTCTTCTCACGAAACGTGCGGCTGCGATTGAGATTCACAAAGAGCTTTACGGTTTTATTTCCGGTTCCCGCCTGCAAAATCTCAGTGTTCTGCGGCATGTTCACTGCCCCTTTCTCAAAGTTCATAACAAACAACAAACACGCTCTGACGATTCCGAGAGAGCGTGTTTGATATAATGCATTACAGAGCTGCCTTTGCCTTTTCGACAATCGCAGTAAAGCCGGCAGGGTCATGAATTGCAATCTCGGAGAGCATCTTGCGGTTCAGGGTGATGCCAGCCTTGTTGCAGCCGTTCATGAACGTGGAGTAGTTCATGCCGTTGAGCTTGCAAGCCGCAGAAATACGGGTGATCCACAGTCTGCGGAAGAAGCGCTTGTTCTGCTTTCTGCCGATGTAAGCATACTGACCGGACTTCATGACAGCCTGCTTCGCCATCTTGAAGTGCTTGGATTTGCTGCCCCAGTAGCCCTTTGCGAGCTTCAGGACCTTATTTCTTCTCTTGCGCGTCATCATTGCGCCCTTAATACGAGCCATTTCGTTTTACCTCCGTAACAATAGTCAGCCGCATTCCCTGCGGCATTCAGTTCAGTTTCAGTACAAGGTCCCGATTACTTGTAAGGAACCATTTCGCGGATCGTCGGTGCATTTGCGGCACTTGCAACGCCTGCATTTCTCGCAATACGCTTGACCTTCTTATCCTTCGATACGAGGCGATGACGCTTGTAAGCGTGCTGGAACTTGACCTTTCCGCTGCCGGTGACCTGAAAACGCTTCTTTGCACCGGAGTGAGTCTTAACCTTAATCTTCTTAACCTTAACGGCTGCCATGGATTCGTCCTCCTTGTAAATTCGTTGTATATGATCACGTCAGGCAGTACGCACTGCCCTCATAGACGCTGCATATCCTTTGCTTTATGCTTCCTCTTCCGCCTTCTCAGCGGCAGACTCAGCCGGAGCCTCCTGCGGCTTCTGCGGCTTTGCCTTCTTCGCAGACTTGTCGCCCTTTTCCGGCTTGGTCTGCTTCGGGGACATGAACATTACGATTGCTCTGCCCTCCATTTTCGGCGGCTTGTCAACGACTGCAACGTCACCGATCTCATCACGGTAGCGCTCCAGCAGCTCCTCGCCCAGATGCGGATGTGCAATGGCACGCTTGCGGAACCGCACAGAAACCTTCACCTTGTCGCCGCCCTGCAAGAACTTCTTGCCCTGTGCGACCTTGGTTTCAAAGTCATGCGTATCAATCGCGGAAAACATGCGGATCTCCTTGATTTCAACAACGCGCTGATTCTTCCGTGCTTCCTTCTCGCGCTTCTGCTGCTCAAAGCAGTATTTGCCGTAATCCATCACACGGCAGACAGGCGGCGTCGCCTGCGGCGCGATCTTGACCAGATCAAGATTCTGATCGTATGCGAGCTTCTGTGCATCCTTTGCGGACATCACACCTTTTTTCTCGCCGTCCGCGTCGATCACGAGTACCTCACGGTCACGGATCTCCTCATTGATTTGCAGTTCCTGCTTGCTAATCGCCAAGCACCTCCTTCATATTCATAAAAAAACAAAACAGAGAGTGCAACGACGGATTTTCCGCTGCTCTCTCTGCTCATAGATTATATCAACCGTATCGGTCTTTGAAATCATGAATCAGATTACCGCTTTGCGCAATGGCTGACGGTGAGAACCGGAGTTCCGCTTGCAATCCTTGAATATTTTACACGATTTCCGTATGAAAGTCAAGCCGGTACGGCACATTTTGTCACATTGCACAATCACGACGGGAATTCCGTAATGATTTTTGCAATATATTTCAGGATCATCAGGTTATCATCCGCGGTCAGACCCGCCTGTCCGTCGCATTCGGCATTTGTTTTGCCCTGCGCGGTCACATTGGCGCTTGCGTCCTCCGCAAGGAATCTTGCGAGCAGCACCGCATCGGAAACATCGACCTTTTCATCGCAGTTGACGTCGCCGCGCTTCGCCGTCTTCGGTGCTTCCGAAGAAGATTCAGTCGCCGTCGTCATCACGGTGGTTTCAGTCGTTTCTGCGGTCGTTTCGGTTGTGGTTATCGTTGTTTCCGTGGTTGTGGTTGTCGTGGTTGTTGTTTCGGTGGTCGTCGTAGTTGTTTCGGTGGTAGTTGTGGTGGTCTCCGCAGGCTTTGCAAAGGCTGCCGCAAAATAGTTCACGCAGTTCTGCGATGTGAAATTGCTTCCGAGCGTGACCGTCTCGCCCTTCTTCACCTCACGGACAAAAACCGTAAACTCCTCGCCGTTCGAGCTGAACAGCTGCGTCCGCATATGCGTATAATCCTTGAGCCAGCTTGCATCGAGCTGCTCGGCGGAAAGGCTCTGAATCACGCGCACATCCATGAATATGCTCAGCGACAGGTCCTCCGCGGCGGTCAGAGTCGCCAGATCGCCGGAATACTTCTTGGAATCGCACGCTGTCCGGATCTGCTCGCCGCCCGAAGCATAGCTGCTGTTGCCGTCCGCCGAGACCGTATATTCGCGGTCGCCGAAGATTTTGCTGCCGACGCCGAAATTCTGCTCGATGCCCCAGTTTGCGCCGTTATCGGTATCATTGACAACGAGCTTGGAGATCAGCTTGCCGGTATACTCCGCCTTCTGTGCAGGCTGCTCCGGCTGATCCTGCGAGCCGTCGGTCGGCAGCAGCGAAAGATTCACAACATTCTTGCCCCAGTTGCCGTACCATGCATAGCCGGTTCTGCGCTCCTTCGAGATTTCCATGACATTATAATGCACGGAGCTGTCGCGGTCGGAGAAAAGCGGCTTATCGGTACCGAGCTCATAGAAGCGCGCCCAGAGCGGCGACGCATTCGGATTCTCGCGGACGATCTTGTCATCGCCGGATTTGACAAATTCAATGCCGGTCAGCGTGACCTTCTTGAACCATGTGATCGCGGTATTGACCGCATTGCGGATATCGGTACGCGATGGATTCTCCTTCGCATACTGATACAAAAACGTGATGACGCCTGCGCTCTCGCTGGTACAGTTCGAGGGCAGCTCGTAGGCACGCGCCGCCGCAGGCTTCAGCGTATTTTCATCGTGCTGCTGACACCATGCCGCGCCGGAAATCTGCATATCGAGCAGGCACTGGATGCCCTTCTCAAGCGAGGTCTTTGCCTTCTGCGCATAGGCATCGCTGACCGCGGTGAAATCGCCGGTCCTGCCGCTCATTTCCTTCATGATCTGCAATACATGCATATACGCGCCGTCATTGAGCGTGATATGCGCGTGATACGTTCCGGGCGTATTCAGGCACTGCATCCAGCCGCCGTTGCTGTACTGCATCTTAAACAGGCAGTCCACGCCGCGCATCGCGCAGTCGAGATACTTCTGCTGCTTCGTCTGCTGATACGTCCGCATCAGAAAACGAATCTGCGAGGTCGTCGCATCATTGTCAATCGTG
>CAMHUJ010000109.1 GCA_946188175.1 uncultured Ruminococcus sp. | reverse complement strand
CAGGGAACCGCGGTTTTATTTCAGTCTGGTGCGGCAGTTTCCGATAGAAAATGATGATGAATATTATCAGATTCATGTCGATATTCTGTTCCTACCGGACAGCATCAACCGTACATTTTCCGGCGCAGTCTGGAATGAAGATATCGAAGAAAATATTTTCGATTATATCCGGAATTCAAAAGCGTTTGCATATGCAGAATCCGCTGCATATGAGCAAATCAAAATCTATATGGATGAAACATAAAAGCGGGATTCTTAAGGGATAGTATCCCTTAAGCGAGGGTTTGGGAGCAGCGCTCCCATGATAAATCCATCGGAGATACCGCAGCTATCGAAAGGAAGTTTTTAGTTTGGCAACCGAACAATCATCGCTGCGCAGACTGTCTGACAGTCAGCGCATCGTCGTCAAGGTCGGCACTTCAACGCTGACCCACCGCACCGGCAGAATGAATCTGCGGCGGTTTCATAATCTCGTGCGCGTGCTTGCAGACCTCTCGAATGCAGGCAAGCAGCTGATTCTCGTATCCTCGGGCGCTGTCGGCTTGGGCGTCGGACAGCTCGGTCTGCGCGAACGCCCGACCGATACCCCGACCAAGCAGGCATGTGCCGCAGTCGGTCAGTGTGAGCTGATGTATCTCTACGACCGGCAGTTCGGCAATTACAGCGTCAATGTGGCGCAGGTGCTGCTGACAAAGGCAATCCTCACGAACAACGGCGGCGAAAATGCGGGCAACTGCATGGAGCGTCTGCTGGAGCTCGGCGTCATTCCGATTGTCAATGAGAATGACACCGTTGCGATCGATGAACTCGAACTTGAAATCGGCGAGAACGATTCGCTTGCGGCAATCGTTGCAAAGCTGGTGCATGCCGATACGCTCGTGCTGATGAGCGACATCGACGGGCTGTATTCCGCCGATCCGCATAAGGATGAAAATGCAGAGCTGATACCGGTCGTCTATGACATCACGCCGGAGATTGAAGGCATTGCAGGCGGCGCGGGCACACCGAATGCACGCGGCGGCATGGCAACCAAAATCTCCGCGGCGAAAATGGCAACCGAAGCCGGCATTGATATGGTAATCCTCAACGGCGAAAAGCCGGAGCATCTCTATGATCTGCTGCTGAACGATGTGCAGGTCGGTACGAGATTTGTTGCAAAATAATCCGCAAAATATGCTGCACGGCAGCTTGCAGGAGAATGATATGGAATGGCTTCCGCTCAATGAAACAGACCGGCAGCAATATACTGTGCTTCGGTTATATGCGCCGGAAAACGAGAAGGTCTTTCTGGAATGCAATCCGCTGAAAATGTCCGGTCAGCCGGAATGGAATCCTGTTTATGAGGAATGGCACTGCTATCCGTTTCCGCTGCGGATCTACAGGCAGGATTATCAACTTCTGCTCGCGTATTTTGCGCAGATTTATCCCACTGCCGATGCCTTTGACGGAACACCCGAAGAATCCTTTGATGTGTGTTTCGATAACTGGATCGGGAAGGCGGATTGGGAAAGAATCATCCGCGCAATCGAAGCGGACATGGAGCGCCATACGGACAAAGAAAAGGCGTTTCTGCGCGCTTTTCTCGATTGGCTGCACGAGGCACTGCTGCATACGGATATCATTGTTGCAGAAGGAAATCTATAACAAATATTACGGAGGAATTTTATATGGAACAGCTTACAGTTCAGCAGCTCGGCGCGAATGCGAAGGCGGTCGCAGGTATTCTCGCCGCTGCATCCCCCAAGCAGAAAAATGACGCACTTGCAGCGATTGCAGATGCACTGATCAGCCGCACACCGGAGATCATCGAGGCAAACAAGGTCGATCTCGAAAATGCGGTCAAGAACAATATGTCCAAGGCAATGCAGGACAGACTCCTGCTCAATGAAAGCCGCATCGCAGGCATCGCAGACGGCGTCCGCAAGCTGATTCAGCTCGAGGAGGTCGTCGGAAAGGTCGAATCCGGCGTGGTTCGCCCGAACGGTCTGCGCATTCAGAAAACGCGCGTGCCGCTCGGTGTCATCGGCATTATTTTCGAGAGCCGTCCGAATGTTACGGTTGATGCGGCGACGCTCTGCATGAAAGCCGGAAACTGCGTGATCCTGCGCGGCGGCAAGGAGGCGTTCAGCTCGAATGTCTGCCTGACGGATATCATGCGCGACGCAGTCAAGGCGACAGGGCTCCCTGCGGATATCATCCAGCTCGTGCCGGATACCTCGCGCGAAAGCTCCAATCAGCTCATGAAGCTTTCTGAATATCTCGATGTACTGATTCCGCGCGGCGGCGCAGGTCTGATTAACGCCGTTGCGGAGAATGCGACGGTTCCGGTGATCAAGACCGGCGTCGGCAACTGTCATGTTTTCGTCGATGCGTCCGCTGATCTGGAAATGGCGGTCAATATTGTCAATAACGGCAAGACGCAGCGTCCTTCGGTCTGCAATGCGGTTGAGACTGTGCTGATTCATAAGGATATCGCAGCAGAATTCCTGCCGATGATGAAGGCAAAGCTCGATGAACACAGCGTTACGCTGCACGGCGATGCGGCGGCGAAGAATGTTCTGGGCGACTGCGTCCTCGATGCAAATGAAGACGACTGGGCGAATGAATATCTCGATTATCAGCTTGCGGTGAAGATCGTCGGCGGTCTTGACGAGGCAATGGCGCATATCGCGCGCTACGGCACGAATCACAGCGAATGCATCGTGACGAAATCACTCGAAAATGCGGAGAAATTCCAGCGCGAAGTGGATGCGGCGGCAGTCTATGTCAACGCTTCGACGCGCTTTACGGACGGCGGCGAATTCGGCTTCGGCGCAGAAATCGGCATCTCGACGCAGAAGCTCCATGCACGCGGTCCGATGGGTCTTTATGAGCTGACCTCGGTCAAGTATCTGATTAACGGCGACGGTCAGGTGCGCTGATTTATGGCTGAAAAAGCAAAGGAACGGCATGCATCAAAAAGCAAAAAAACGCGCATACAAGCCGCAGATGCTGTGCTCGGGGCGGTGCTGCTGGTGCTGTCCGTCTGCGGCATTGCGGGGCTTGTGCATCAGGGCAGAACGCTTGCGCACCGTCTGGGAAAAGCGGCGGCGCGCGAAGAAGCGGTGACGCAGTGTCTGCTGCCGTTTGCGCTGGCGGAAACGCCTGCCTTTGATGCGCCGGATGCGCTTTCCGATGCCGATTTTCTGACGCTTGCCGCATGGTCGATGATCTGCGACGGCGCACTGTCCGGTTATCCGGAGCAGGACGGTCTGCGGATTGTCCCTGAAGATGATCTGACTGCGGCAGGCAATGCGCGGCTCGGAACATCGCGGCAGCCGGAATACAAAACAATCGGTTTTACGGACGATATCCGGTTTTATTACGATGAACCGAAGAAAAGCTGGATTCTGCCGGAAGCGCCGCGGTGGTTCGGCAGGGAGCCTGTGATCCGTGAAATGCGCAGCGAAAACGGCGGATATACGGTCGCGGCAGACCTGATGCAGGCGCAGCCGGCATGGTTGAAGCATGCACCGGAAACATCTGCGTCGGCGGTGTTTACGGTCTGCGAACAGGACGGCATATGGCAGGTCACGGTGCTGCATTATGCCGGCGAGGCGGAATCCGAACCGGATGCAGAACCGGCGGAAACTGCAGGATAAAATGCAAATAACCGCCATGCAGCGGCATTATGCTTCTGCACGGCGGTTTTCTCATGACGGAAGGAGGTGCCGTATGCGGCTCAATGAGAATATCACGAAGCTCGAGCAGAATTATCTCTTTGCGGAGATTGCAATGCGGGTCCGGCGGCACCGCGAGGAACATCCCGAAGCGGAGATTCTTTCGCTCGGCATCAACGATGTCACAAGACCGCTTGCACCTGCCGTCTGCGATGCAATGTCGGTTGCCGCGCAGGAGATGCGCCATGCCGACCGTTTCCACGGCTACGGCGATGTGCAGGGCGAGATGTTCCTGCGGCGTGCGATCTGCGGCTATTACCGGACCTTCAAGGTCGGCATCGAGCCGGAGGATGTGTTTGTCAGTGACGGTGCGAAAAGTGATCTTGCGAATCTCTGCGATCTGTTTGCGCCGGACAGTACCGTTCTGCTGCCGAATCCGGTCTATCCTGTTTTCTATGATACGAGCGTGATGGCGGGGCGCAGGATTGTCTTTGCGCGCGGTACGAAGGAAAACGGCTTTCTGCCGATGCCGCAGGAGCATATTCATGCCGATCTGATCTATCTCTGCTCTCCGAACAATCCGACCGGTGCGGTCTATACGCGCGCGCAGCTCCAAGCGTGGGTCGAGTATGCGCATGCGCATCAGGCGTGCATCATTTACGACGCCGCCTACGAAGCCTATATCCGGAATGCCGCACTGCCGCGGAGCATTTTTGAGATTGCCGGTGCGGAGACCTGCGCGATTGAAATCAACTCCTTTTCCAAAATGGCAGGCTTTACCGGTGTACGGTGCAGCTGGGTGATTGTGCCGCGCGCGCTGACAACCGGCGGACAGTCGCTGCACCGGCTCTGGATGCGGCGGCAGGCAACAAAATACAACGGAACCTCGTATATTGTGCAGCGCGGTGCTGCGGCAGTCTTTTCGGCGGAGGGGCAGCGGCAGGTGCGCATGGATGTGCAGTATTACATGGAAAATGCAGATCTGATCCGGAATGCACTGCGCCGCAGCGGTGTCTTTACGACCGGCGGCGAGCATGCGCCGTATGTCTGGATGGAGTGCCCGTATCATCTGCGTTCATGGGACTGCTTTGAGCGGCTCCTGCGATATCACGGGATTGTCTCCTCTCCCGGTGCGGGATTCGGTGCGCAGGGCGAGGGCTGGCTGCGGTTTTCATCCTTCGGCAGCCGCGAAACAATCGAGCGTGCGGCGCATAAGCTCTCTGCGCTCGACTGGGATCAGCTTGCGCTCTGGCAGGCGTCCGGCGGATAACAGCGATGCAGAAAACGCGCCGTACCGGACATGCGGGGCGGATATAGAAATTTGAAGCCATAGTATTTCTGATGTGCGGTCAGAAGTACTGTGGCGTTTCTGTTAGCAGCTTCAAGTCTGACATAAATCGGAATCTGCCGGCAGCGGAGTGATCCGGCTTATTCTTCTTGCTCCGGTGTCCTGCGTTTATTATCACTGGGCGCGGGGCGCAGGTCTTTCGGTTTCTCATTTCGTAAATCCGGAGCCGCGTCTCCCGAGAGGAGAGAATGCAAAATAAAGATCATGAAAACAGTAAATCTTTCAAATCTCTCCGAACGCTGCCGGAAACCTTCAGATCAATGGAGGCGGGCACTGCCTGCAAATACTTTTCTGAAACGAGCGTATAATAATGCCCCTAAGCGTTTTTGCAACACTTAGGGGCAACAAATCTATGTGGCTGTCTTAGCGCACCTGGAATCAGATCATCAGTGAATAAATGCCTGAATCATGTTGTAAACAACATGTGCATTCTCAGCCTTTCTGACATATCCGATCAGCGCCGGAACCAGAATCAACAGCAGCAGTGCGCAGAGCACAATACCGATGATCATCATGATCAGCTGGAGCTTTGCATAGTTCTTTGCGGACGGGTCCTTGACCGTGCAGAGCATGACAATCACGCCGATGATCGGGACATAGCTGCAAAGCAGAATCCAGCCGATCCAGCCCTTGACAGAGGTCACTGGCTGTCCCATTTGCGTCGGGAGCGGCTGTGCATAGGATGCCTGTGCCTGCGGAACGCCGGCAGCACCTTCTCTGACGACCTGCGTACCGCCGCAGTTCGGGCAGCTTGTATAGTAATCCGGCAGCTCAGCGCCGCATGAAGTACATCTTGCCATTATCATATCCTCCTAATTTGTGTCAGTCATCAAACGAAAACAGTCTCTTACATATTCTCGACAACGCTTTGCAGAACCGTGCGGAGTGTTGTGCTGCACAGTGCGCTGAGAACAAAGGTGACTGCCTGCACAATAATCATTGCCTTTGCAAAATTCTTTGCAGAGGGGTCCTTTGCGGAGCTCATCATGATGAGCGCGCCGATGATCGGCAGAAGTCCGCAGAGCAGTGACCAGCCGAACCAGCCGCCTGCTGTCGTGACCGGTGCTGCCTGATAGGCAGGCGGAACATAACCGTTCGTGCCGCCGGAATAAACAGGCTGCGGAGCAGAAGCGGGCAGGATCGTGCCGCAGTTCGGGCATTGTGTGAAGTGGTCAGCATTTTGTGTGCCGCAGTTTGGACAAAGTTTCATTCAATTTACCTCCCTAATGTCAGCGCCGGAAGC
>CAMHUJ010000108.1 GCA_946188175.1 uncultured Ruminococcus sp. | reverse complement strand
GCCGAAGCCCAGCGAGGTCGAAAGTGCCAGAGAAAGCGGCGTTTCGAGCGCGGTATTCGGGGTGATTTGCAGGTCGCATTCGGGATCGGGTTCCTTATAGTTGATCGTCGGCGGGATGAGATTGTTCTCCAGCGCCTTGATCGCAGCGATTGCCTCGATTGCACCGGCAGCGCCGAGCAGATGACCTGTCATGGACTTGGTCGAGCTGACATGAATCTGATAGGCGCGCTCCGTGCCGAATGCCTTTTTGATCGCGGCGGTTTCGGTTTTATCGTTGAGCGGCGTGCTGGTGCCGTGTGCGTTCAGATAGATTTCGCCTGCCGGAACCTCTCTGCCGACCTCTGCGAGGCAATCCGCGATTGCCTTCGAGGAAGCGGTCGCTTCGCTGTCCGGTGCGGTGACATGATAAGCGTCGCAGGTGCTGCCGTAGCCGACAAGCTCAGCATAGATTTTTGCGCCGCGCTTGACAGCGTGCTCATATTCCTCGAGCACGAGTGCGCCCGCGCCTTCGCCCATGACGAAGCCGTGTCTGCGTTTGTCAAACGGAATGGATGCCGCATCCTTATCGGTGCTCTCGCTGAGCGCCTGGCAGTTGATGAAGCCTGCCATGGAGAGCGGATTCAGCACGGCATCGACGCCGCCTGCGATGATCGCATCCGCATAGCCGTGACGGATCGTGCGCAGGGCTTCGCCGATTGCATTTGTACCCGTTGCACATGCAGTCGTGACCTCGATGCAGGGACCCTGTGCGTGCATCTGAATGGCGATCATGCCCGCTGCCATATTCGCAATCATCTTCGTAATGAAGAACGGCGAAACGCGCGACGGACCTCTGTTCAGAAGTGTATTGTGCTCATTGATGAAGGTCTCGAAGCCGCCGATGCCGGTACCGAAATAGACGCCGAAGCGCTCCGGCGCGATCTGATTCAGGATGCCGGAATCCTCGACTGCCTGTGTTGCCGCGACCAGCGCATACTGCTGGCAGCGGTCGGACTGGCGGACCGTTTTTGCCTCGAGATACTGCTTCGGATCGAAGCCCTTGAGCTCTGCTGCGAGTTTTGCTTTGAGATCTGCTGTATCGAATCGTGTGATGAAATCAATGCCGTTTCTGCCGTTTTTCAGACCGTCCCAGTAGCTTGCGACATCATTGCCGATCGGTGTCAATGCGCCGAGACCGGTTACGACTACTCTTCTGTTTGCCATAGCTTCCTCCGTTTATGAAATTGCGAGTCCGCCGTCAATGCGGATGACCGTTCCGGTGATGTAATCGGATTCCGGTGAGGCGAGGAATGCTGCGAGATTGGCAACATCCTCCGGCTGACCGGCTCTGCCTGCCGGAATCGAGGCGAGGTAATTCTGCGCGGCTTCTTCGCTGATAGCCTTGGTCATATCGGTTGCGATGAAGCCCGGTGCGATTGCGTTGCAGGTGACATTCCGTGAGGCAAGCTCTCTTGCCGTGACCTTTGTCAGCGCAAAGACGCCTGCCTTGGATGCGGCATAATTTGCCTGACCTGCCGTTCCGAGCAGACCGGAGACCGAGCCGAGATTGATGATCTTGCCGTATTTCTGCTTCATGAACGGGCGGTAGCATGCCTGTGTCATGTTGAATGTACCCTTGAGGTTCGTATTGATGACCGCATCGAAATCTGCTTCCTTCATGCTGATCATCAGACCGTCGCGCGTGATGCCGGCATTGTTGACCAGAATCGTAATATTGCCGAAATCCGCGAGAATCTGCTTGACAGCCGCCTTGCACTGTTCTGCATCGCTGACGTCGCAGGCATAGACCTTTGCCCTGACGCCGTACTCCTTTGCGATGTCCGCTTCGAGTGCGAGCGCCTGCTCATTGGCGGCTCTTGCGATGATTGCAATATCCGCGCCCTGCGATGCGAGCTTTTTGCAGATCGCAGCACCGATGCCGCGTGCGCCGCCTGTTACGACGGCAGTCTTTCCGTTCAGCATCCCTTCACCGCCTTGATCGTTTCTGCCAGCGTCTCTGCGCTGTCAACATTGTAGATCCGCACATCTGCGGAGATTTTCTTCACTAGACCGCTGAGTGTTTTGCCTGCGCCGACCTCGATGAAATCGGTGAAGCCCGCAGCGATCATATTTTCAATCGTGGTCTGCCAGCGGACCGGATTGCACATCTGCTCACGCAGTGTTTCCGCGATTTTATCTGCCGCATAGGGCTGCGCGGTCAGGTTTGCATAGACCGGAATCTGCGGTGCCGCGAAGCAGAAGGATTTGAGTACGGCGCCGAAATGATCGGCTGCATCGTTCATGAACGGCGAATGGAATGCCGCACTGACTGCCAGCGGGATGCATCTGCCGCCGAGCTCCTTGATCTTTGCCGTGAAATCGGGCATGCTGCTCTTTAAGCCGGAGACAACGGTCTGACCGGGGCAGTTGAAATTGACCGCATAGAGCTGATCGAATTCCGAAGCAGCCTTTGCGACGGTCTCCGCATCGAGCTTGACGACCGCGCACATTGCCGTATCGGCTGCATCGGATGCGTCCTGCATCAGCTTGCCGCGCGTGCTGACGATCTTGAAGCCGTCTGCATCGGAATAGACACCTGCATAGGCAAGCGCTGCGATCTCTCCGAGCGAGAAGCCTGCGACGGCATCTGCCCTGATGCCTGCCTCATTCAGTGCGCGTGCCGCTGCCAGATCGACCAGATACAGGCAGGGCTGTGTGTTCTCGGTGCGCTTGAGCTCCTCATCCGTGCCGGAGAAGGACTGATTCATCGTGTTCGGACGGATTGCCTCCGCCGCATTGTAAAGCTCTTTTGCCGCGGCGCTGGTCTCATAGAGCGATTTGCCCATGCCGCTGTACTGTGCGCCCTGTCCGGCAAAGAGAAATGCAAGTTTACCCATTTTGAGATGCCTCCCGTTTTTGTTTGCTGTGCAGTATCAGAACTGCGTGCCGAGCAGCCTGCCTGCCTGCTCCATGATCTCTGCGATCATTTCGGCAGCGGGCTGCTCCTGATTGACCATGCCCGAAATCTGACCGGCGAGGAAGCATCCGCGCTTCGGGTCGCCGTCAACAACCGCGGCACGCAGTGTACCGACAGCCATTGCTTCGAGGTCTTCGTCGGAAATATCCGTATATTCCACTTTTGCGTAGCCGCGCGAGAAGGCGGTCTTCAGTGAGCGGACCGGATGTCCGAGCCGCTTGCCCGTGACGATTGTCGAGGTATCCTTCGCCTTCAGCAGACGCGCCTTGTATTCCGGATGTACATTGCATTCCGTTGCGGCGAGGAAGCGTGTTCCGATCTGTACGCCGCATGCGCCGAGCATGAATGCCGCCGCGACGCCTCTGCCGTCTGCGATGCCGCCTGCCGCAATGACCGGAATCTGCACGGCGTCACAGACCTGCGGCACGAGTGCCATAGTTGTCATTTCGCCGACATGACCGCCGGATTCCGTACCCTCCGCGACGACCGCATCCGCACCGGATTTCTCCATGAGCTGTGCCATTGCGGCGGTCGAGATCACCGGAATGACCTTGACGCCTGCTTCGCGCCACATCGGGATATAGGCTGCCGGAGAACCGGCGCCTGTCGTGACGACGGCGACCTTCTTCTCTACAACCAGCTTTGCAATTTCATCAATATTATTACCGCGCAGCATGATATTGACGCCGAAGGGCTTATCAGTCAGTGCGCGGGCTTCGTCGATCTGTGCTGCGACCTGCTCGGGATTTCCGCTTGCGGCGGAGATAATACCCAGACCGCCGCCGTTGGAGACCGCTGCTGCAAGGCGCGCATCGGAAATATGCGCCATTCCGCCCTGCATCAGCGGATAACGGACACCCAGCAAATCACAGAGAATTGCTGTACGCTCCATAGGTTCAGCCCTGCTTGCTGTCTACGTAAGCGATCAGCTCTTTGACGGAGGTGCCTGCCTCCTGCGGGTTGATCTCAATGCCCAGCTCGTCTTCCAGCTCCATCATGATCTCAACAGCCTCGAGGGAATCGACGCCGAGGTCGGTGAAGGTGGTCTCCTCGGTGATCTCAGACGGATCCATTTCGAGGTGGTTTGCAAGGACTTCGATAATCTTTTCGCTGTTCATAATTTGTTCCTCCAGAATCAAATGTGTTGGAATAAAATATATCTAAAAATAAGCAGATGCTTATTGATAGCCGGTTTGGACGTACCGCCGGATGCTTACCAGCGGATCAGGCATGCGGCGCTTGAAAGGCCGCCGCCGAATGCACAGAGTGCGATCAGATCGCCTTTTTTCAGCTTGCCGCTGCGTGCGAGTTCATCAAAGGAGATCGGGACGCTTGCCGAGGAGGTATTGCCGTAGCGCTCCAGATTGAGCACGAATTTCTCAATCGGGAGATGCAGACGGCGCGCTGCCAGATCAATGATCCGGTAGTTTGCCTGATGCGGCACGATCCAGTCGAGATCGGTGACGGAAATGCCTGCCTGTTCCGTGATGCTTTTCAGACCGCCGACGATCTGCTTGACGGCAAACTTGAAGGTCTCCTGTCCGACCATATGGATTGCGAGCGGCATCTCCTCTTTTTCATAGAACGGGGAGTTGCCCTTGCCGAGCGGAATCAGCAGGACATCGTCGCCGCCCTGTGTATGCAGCTCCGAGCCGAGATAATTTTCGCCCTTTGCGATGACGAACGCACCGGAGCCGTCGCCGAAGATGACGCAGGTTGAGCGGTCCGTCCAGTCCATGATGCGGCTGAGCCGTTCCGCGCCGAGCACCAGTGCATACTGAATGCCGCCGCGTGCGATGAATGCCGCTGCGGTATCCAGTGCAAACAGGAAGCCGCTGCATGCGGAATTGACATCGAATGCCGGACAATTTGCGCCGATCAGCTGCTGCACCTTTGCCGCAACCGACGGGCAGATCACATCGGAGGATACCGATGCACCGACGATCAGATCAAGCTGGTCTGCGGTGATACCGGCAGCCTCCAGCGCACGTTGTGCCGCCTTCGCGCCCATTTCCGCAGCCGATTCGCAGACCGAGATCCGGCGCTCTTTGACGCCGACACGCTGGGTAATCCATTCATCCGAAGTGTCAACCATGTTCGATAATTCGTCGTTTGTCAGGACCTTTTCCGGCACATAGGCGCCGGTTCCCAATATCTGAAAACTCATTCCGGTGTCTCCTCTGTATTCTTATGATCTCAGGCAATCACGCTGCTCAGCAGACATGAGAAGCCGAAGGTGAAATTCCGCGCAGCCTCCTCGCGTGAAAGCTGCCGCGAGATCGCATCGGCATAGTAGCCTCTGCAAAAGCACCAGATCGCGCAGCAGAGAGCTTCGGCATCGACCGGCTTTGCAAAGCCCTGCTCCAGCGCATACTGATAGTATTTTTTGATCTTGTCGTACCAGCGGATGCGGTTTTCCTCCGTGAGCGAATCATGCTCGAAAACATACCGGCGGAACTGCATTTTCACATCGTAGGACTGCATCACCACTCTGAGCGCCGTATCGAGGCAGAACTGCGAAAAACTCGCTTTGTCATGAAATTCCGGCTTGATGCTTTCGCGCATACTGACGACGGTGTTCCGGTAGACAATCCGCAGAACCTCGTCAATATTGGAAAAGCGGTTATAGAAAACACGGTTTGTCACGCCCATTTCGTTGATGATCTTCTTGACGGTGACCTTATGGGCGCCTTCCTGGGCGGTGATGCGTGCAACGATTTCAACGATCTGATCGGAGATATCGTCGTGAATCCGCTCCTGCTTCGGCACTGCCGTTTCGTCTGCCTGTTCCATGCTGCGTCAGACTCCTTTCCGCGAAAATACGAAGAATATGCATCAGCACACAGTGTGCCAGCACACCATGTGCTATTATAGCACAGTTTTCCTTTTCTGTCAAGTGAAACCTGCGTGAAAATCAGATTCTGCACGAAAAAGCGATCAAAAAAAGCGCTTTTTGCGGAGACTGCATGGACTGTGTCCTGTTCGGGCGGCGAAAAGAAAAACCGGCGCCGCTTGTTCAGCAGCACCGGTTTCGGGTGTATGTATCCGGAAGATTACTTCTTTTCCTTGAGCAGATCGCGGATCTCGGTCAGCAGGACCTCTTCCTTCGGCGGCTCGGCAGGCTTCTCCTCTTCCTTCTTCTTGCCGATCTCCATTGCCTTGTTGACTGCCTTGATGATGCCGAACAGGATCAGCGCAATGATCAGGAAGTTGATGACAGCGGAGATGAAGTTGCCGTAGTTGAATTCTGCACCGCGGACGGTGAAGCTGTCGAGCGCCTCGCGCACGGTGAAGGCCTCCTCC
>CAMHUJ010000107.1 GCA_946188175.1 uncultured Ruminococcus sp. | reverse complement strand
GATAACGACGCTGTGCCTTATCGCCCCTCTGATAGTATTCGAGCAGCTCCTTCCGGTCTGCCGCATGATACTCGTCCAGCAGTTCGGTCAGGATTTCCGTCGGAATTGCATCGGAGTCTGCATCTTCATAGCGCTGCTTCTGGCTTTCACGCATCTTTGCATATGCATCCGGAAGCTCCGACTGTATCCTCTGACGGAATCCGTCCGCAACCGGTGCATCTGCCGTGCCGATGAGGACACAATCTCCGGAAAACCGGAGCGTTCCGTCCGTGCTGTCCGCTCCGTCGGTCTCTGTCTGATCGGAATACTCGTGATAGGATGACAGATAATCTTTTCCGAGATAACACTCGATCTTCGTCCAGCCCTCGGTGTTTTCCGGCGTCAGATCAATCCATTCCCCGGCAATTTTCCTGCCTTCCGTCTGATAGCGCGGAAACGGCAAATACGAATCCTTTACAACAAATAATTCGCCCGGCACAAACTGATCGTCCTTGACATAAATGCTGTAGAGCAGCGGACTGCCGCCGTATAAAAAGTGTACGGAATCATACAGCCGGCTGATCATTTCCGTATCGTACAAAAAGTATCGCTTTTGCTCCCCGTTCTGCCAGACAACCGCCATATAACACGGCTGATCGGTATAGAATTCACCGGTTTCGGGCTGATACAGCACCCATGCGCCTTCATCATAGTGATTTCCGGACATCCTGAGTCCTGCAAGCCGCACCGGAACGGGGTCTCCCTCCTCATCTGCCTTTTTCAGCCGGTATTCATAGCTCTCGATTTCATTCTGATCGAAATTGTCACGCGGACTTTCCGTGCGGCATTCCCGCCAGCCTTCCTTATAAAAGTGTCCGACCCATGCACCGCCTGCAAGGCAACAAATCATAAACCAAATCAGGAAAAATATCCGGAATCTGATCTTTCCCTTTGCTTTTTTCTTCATCCTGATCGCCTCCTAGGTATGATCTCTGAGCTGATACCCTTTGGAGATGACGGTCCGAATCTGATTGCCTGCACTGCCGAGTGCCCTGCGCAGCTTTTTGATATGCGTATCGACGACGCGGTCGCTGCCGAAGAAATCGCTGCCCCAGATGCGGTCAAGGAGCTGATCGCGCGAGACGACCCAGTCCTTATGCTCCATTAAATATTGCAGCAGCGCAAATTCCTTTGCAGGGAGCGTCACGGGCTGACCGTCCGCCGTTACTGCGAGCGTCAGCGGGTCGAGCGTGATCTTTCCGCAGACAAGCTCCCGTTTTAGAACTGTACCCTTTGCACGTTTGAGCAGCGCCTGCACCTTGGCATAGAGCGTGGCAAGCGAAAACGGCTTGATCACATAGTCGTCGCAGCCGAGCGTATAGCCGTAGAGCACATCCTCCTCACGGGCGCGCGCCGTGAGAAAGAGCAGCGGTACATCCGATACGGCACGGATGCTGCGGCAGATCGAAAAGCCGTCCAGATCGGGCAGCATGACATCCAGCAGAATGAGGTCATAGTCCCCGCTGCGTGCGGCGTCCAGTCCCTCTGCACCGTTCTGCACCGTGTCGATCTCACAGGGTTTGCCGTTTTCGCTCTGCGCAGAGAAAAAGTCGCAGATCATCCGGCAGATCTGTATGTTATCCTCGACCAGCAGCAGTCTGTATGTCATGTTGCTCACCTCCTCCGTATCTACAGCATATCAGAATGATGTGTACTCCGTATGTCCTGCGTGCGTACTTCCTTCTTTATTATAACACTTTATCCAGCAGAAAGCAAGAAACGAATTAGAAATGAGGAATTAAGGTATCCGCCTTCGGCGGATGATTTGAAATGTCCCATATAATTCGTCCGTGCAGCGGACACCGCAGCTCCTCACTCCTAACTCCTCTCTCCTGTCTTTCAATGCTTCCTGTCCGCTTGTTGCCTGATTATGACTTGTTATGCACTGATTCCGCCGCACGGTTGACATTGAAATCAGAATATGATATACTCAGAATCGGGAGCCTGTGCAGAAAATCAGGCGCCCGTCAGACAACCGCCAGACCAAGGGGGATATAGAAAAATGAAACACAGATCAACAGCCAGACTTTGCAGCATTGCTGCCGCACTGATGCTCTGCGCAAATGCCGCCGGTATCCCGTTTTCCGGCACATTTCTCCGCAGCATGCCGGTGCATGCGGAAGCCGTCTCTGATGAACCGGTCACAATGTGTGTCCTGCTCGAGGGCGGTGCACTGCCCGATCTCACAACCGATGCCCTGACCGACGATGCACATGCGGAAATGATCCGCTGCCGCGAGGAGGTACAGGATGATATCTTCTCGAAGATTCTTGAGATGTATCCGGAAAGCTATATGCGCTACCGCTATACCGCGCTGCTCAACGGCTTCTCCTGCGTCATGCCGGAATCGCTCGCGGATGCTGTCCGTGCCATTCCCGGCGTCACAGATGTCTCAAAATGCAGCGAGATCAGGCTGACGCCCTGCATGGCAACCGCCGCAGAGCTCGGCGATATCCCAAGCTACCGGCAGGAAACCGGCTGTACCGGCGAGGGACAGGTCATCTGCATCATGGACAGCGAGCTCGATACCACACACCCGATGTTCGCTGCACTCCCCGACAATATTCAGACAAAGCTGAAAAAAGAGGATGTGCAGAAAATTGCGCAGACCGTCGGCTTCCATGTCAATGCCGATCCGAATAAGCTCTATCTCAGCAGCAAGATTCCCTTCGCTGCCGACTATATCTCCAATGACCCCTATGCGGTCAGAAATACGAATCAGAATTATTATCACGGCACGCATGTCTCCGGTATCGCCGCAGGCAATGCGATCACCGACGCTGCGGGCAATCAGATCTCCGGCATCGCAAAGGATGCGCAGATCGTCTTCATGGCAATGGAAAAATATCTGATCCCCGATGAGACGACCGGTCTCGATATGACAAAATGGCAGGAGCAGACGACCGTCATGCTGACCGATGCGTCGGTCGCCATGCTCGAGGATGCGGCAAAGCTGCGCGCCGATGTCGTCAACATGAGCTACGGCACCACATGGATTCTGCCGGATGATGAGCATGTGCTGACAAATGCGATCAATGCCGCGGCAGACGCAGGCATCACGGTCTGCATCTCCGCCGGAAACGACGGCGAACAGAGTCTCGCTGCCGCTGCGGATGCGCCCGACCATTCGACCATGAATACGCTGATCAGCGAGGGCTCAAAGGCACTTGCCGTCGCATCCGCGGACAATGCCGCTGCCGAGAAATGCGGCGTGCTGAAGCACGGCAATACGAAAATGCTCGCAACGGGCTATATCGAAAGCAATAATTCTACGAATGTGCTCTATTTGAATGACCGCCTGCGCGAGGGCAATTATAACTATGTCTACTGCGGCAGAGGCGATCAGGGCAGCATCGCGGGCAATGATGTCCGCGGAAAGATCGTGCTCGTGGACCGCGGCAACCGCTTCTCCGATACCGGCAGCTATGCTGCACAGGCAGGCGCCGTCGGCGTGATCGTCTGCAACAATGAGGAACGTCTGAGCGGTCTCATGGTCAACGAATCCGGTCTGCCGATGACCATGGTCTCCAAGAGTGACGGCGAACTGCTCAAAAATGCATCCGACCGGCAGATCACCGTCACAAAGGAATATGAGAATGTGAAATCCGGCAGCGCCGTCAGCTCCTATTCGAGCTGGGGCATGCTCCCCTCTCTTGAGCTGCGCCCCGATATCATGGGCATCGGCGGCAATGTCATTTCCGCGGCTTACAATCAGCAGTATGCATCCATGTCCGGTACGTCGATGTCGTCGCCGTATCTCGCGGGCTGCACCGCGGTGCTGAATCAGTATCTCACAAAGAGCGGCTGCACGCTGACCGGCGCGGAACGGCAGCAGCGCATCCGCAATCTGCTGATGACCGGCGCCGTCCCCTATGAATCAAACGGCATCTATACCTCGCCGCGCATGCAGGGTGCGGGTCTGGTCTCGCTGAACAATTCCATTCATACCAGTGTCATTCTGACCGGCGCAGAGGGCGAATCCAAGATCAGCCTGCGCGACAATCTCGGCACGGCATTCACGTTCCCTGTCACGGTCACGAATTTCGGCGATGCGGATGTATCCTTTGCATCGGCAGCGCTCGCGCTCTCGACCGACCGCGCCGAGACCGGCAGAGACGGCGTCGCGTATCTCTCCGGCAGACAGAAATTATCCTGCGAAGCCGACTGCTCCGCGCTGCAAACGGTTGCCGCCGGTGAAAGCAAGACCGTCACGCTCTCCGTCCGGCTCGACAGCAGCGAGACACAGAAGATCGGACAGACCTTCAAAAACGGCTTCTACATCGAGGGCTATCTGCTGCTCAAAGGCGCTGCAAACAATGCGGATATTTCCATTCCGCTTTCCGGCTTCTCCGGCGATTACAGCAAGATCAATCTGGTCTCCCAGCAGGGCGGCTGCGTCAATATCGGGCTCAATGCATCGGTCACAGCGCGGTATTCCATGCTGGAGCAGGCAGAGCTCGCAAAGTCCGTCACAGGCGGCATGCTCAATGACAATGACCGCGAATTTCTCGATCTGCAATACGGCAATCTCGAAGCACTGCTGACACCGAATCCCGACTGGAACGCAATGCAGATCCGCCAGAAATACAACAGTCAGGAATATGATCAGGCGTATATGCGGACGCAGTGGTTTGTCCAGCAGATCGCGGCAAAAATGGCGGGCGAAAAGAATCATGACAAAATGGTCTATATCTCCCCGAACGGCGACAGCATCGCAGACCAGATCGCCGTCGGCTTCCGCAGCCCGTATTCGGTCAGCGTCCGCGGCATGGAAATCCGCGATGCAAAGGGCAGGCAGATCAGCGTGCCGCAGTATGCAAAATATCTCGGCAAAAATGATGCGCTCGAAGCCGTCACCTGCGGCGATCCGCTCTATGATCTGAAAGAGGGCGAATATACCGCGGAAATCTCCGTCGTCCGCGATTCGGACGGCAGTTCCGGTGCCGTGGTGCAGAAGATCACCGTGCCGTTTACCGTGGACAAAACGCCGCCGAAGGTCAAATCTGAGCTGACCATGCAGAACGGCAGAAAGATCCTCAAACTCACCGCCACTGATCCGGTGCTCGACGGCTTTGTCATTACCGGCAAGGGCAGAGGCGGCACAGCGGGCAGCTATGATCCTGCAAAGCAGTCCGCATACGGCTGGACCGCCATGTATTATCTCATGAGCGGCAATCAGGCTGCAAATGTCCCGATGCCGGTCAATCTGACAGCGGCAGGCGGCGACGCAAAACAGCTCCACGCATCCGGCGGCAGACCGTTCAACCGGCTCCTCTGCGGCGAGCAAAGCGCCTATACATGGCTGAAACAGTTTGATTTCATGGATTTCGTCAAGGCGAAGCCCGATCAGAACGGCAGCTATACGCTCTCCTATGATGTAACGGATTTCACCGCCTATCACATCAGCACGATCGACCGCGCATACAATATCACCGATCTCTCTGAAAATGTGACCGATCCGGCAAATCCGGCACCGAAGCAGAATCCGCTGACGGAGGGCATCTACCGCAGCGATGCGATGCTGCTCGAGGTGAAGGCGGATACGCTGCATGTCGTACCGTTCAGCGACCCGAAGCGCGCGGCGGACTATGAATATATCTATGAATATGTGTATCAGGACAAGCAGGATATCATGTATCTGCACTGCTGCGGTGCGGACGGCAGCCGCGAAACCTTCCGCATCCGCACAGACCGCTCCGGCAATATCGTCATGACCGGAGACTTTGATGCGCTCCTGCAAGACGCATCCGGCATCACAGAGCAGACGCTCATCCGCACCGATCTGACGAATACGGACAATTACATCACAATCGGCGCGGAGGAAGCAAAGGATATCTTCACAGACCCCTATATGCTGGAGCATACGGACGGGAAAACGCCCGAAAATGTCAAGGTCAGCATCGGAATCGTGAAGGAGCATCCGGTCGCGGAATATGTGTATTCCTACGGGGACGGCTCCGGTCCGTACACGGTGAAGGTCGATCTCGTCACCGCGGAAGCGACCCTGCCGGACGGCTCGGTCTGCAAGGCGGAAGCGTATACCCCGAAGGCGAAGGTGCGCTTCGGCGACGTCAACTGCTCGGGTGCTGTGGATGTTTCGGATGCGGTGCTGCTCGCAAGATTCGTTGCCGAGGACAGCACAGCAAATATCACTTCGCAGGGCAGATCAAACGCCGACTGCAATCAGAACGGCATGCCCGATTCCGAGGACGTCATCCTGATCCTGCAATACATCGTACACATCATCG
>CAMHUJ010000106.1 GCA_946188175.1 uncultured Ruminococcus sp. | reverse complement strand
AAACGGAAATGACGGTCGGCGGTGCCTCATTTCCGCCGAGACGGCAGTCGTTGCCTGCGGATGCGGACGAAAGCCGGATCAGCGGTGCATATTCGCGCACGCCCTTGAGGAATGCGCAGAGCACAAGCAGGAACTGCATATTGTCCTGCGGCGTATCGCCCGGATCCAGCAGATTCTGACCGTCGTCGGTCGAGATCGACCAGTTGTTGTGCTTGCCGGAGCCGCTGATATTGGCAAACGGCTTTTCATGCAGCAGGCAGACAAGACCGTGCTTGAGCGCGATCTTCTTCATCAGCTCCATGGTCAGCTGATTGTGGTCTGCGGCGATATTCGAGGTCGTATAGACCGGAGCAAGCTCATGCTGTGCCGGTGCGACCTCGTTGTGCTCGGTTTTTGCGTAGATGCCGAGCTTCCAGAGCTTCTCATCAAGCTCGCGCATGAAGTCGGAGACACGCTGCGTCAGGTTGCCGAAGTAGTGATCGTCCATTTCCTCGCCCTTCGGCGGCTTTGCGCCGAACAGCGTTCTGCCGGTCAGGATGAGGTCCTCACGGGCATCGTAGCTTGCCTTGTCGATCAGGAAGTATTCCTGCTCCGGTCCGACATTCGTTACGACACGCTGTACCTTGTCATTGCCGAACAGCCGGAGCATCCGGACGGTCGCGCGGCTGACGGCTTCCATGGAACGGAGCAGCGGCGTCTTTTTATCAAGCACCTCACCGGTATACGAAACAAAACCGGTCGGGATGCAGAGCGTGCGGTCCTTGATGAAGGCATCCGAGGTCGGGTCCCATGCGGTATAGCCGCGTGCCTCAAAGGTCGCGCGCAGACCGCCGGACGGGAACGAGGATGCGTCCGATTCACCCTTGATGAGCTCCTTGCCCGAGAAATCGAGGATGACACCGCCGGAGACAGGTGTCAGAAATGCATCGTGCTTTTCTGCCGTGACACCGGTCATCGGCTGGAACCAGTGCGTGAAATGCGTGCAGCCGTTTGCAACCGCCCATTCTCTCATGGCGTTTGCGACGGAATCTGCGGCATCCTTCGGCAGCGGCGTACCCATTTTGCGCGTACACATCACTGCCTCAAAGACCTTTCGCGGCAGGCAGTTGCGCATGACGGTTTCATTGAATACGTTGCAGCCGAAATAGGTATCCGGCGAGGGCGTAGTCTGGGTATTCAGCATAATCACTGCGGTACAATCTGCCTTGTGCAGAATGTACCCCTCCTTTCATCTCAATCCGGAGAGAGGACTCCGGTTCCTTACCGTACTATTATAGCATAAAACAGCGGAAAACGCAATGGGGCTGCGAAAAATACGCACGCCTCGGCGGTTTTCTGCATCTGCACTCTGTTTTTTTGTGAAAAATGATAAATGTATGCAAACTCCGGTATTTCAGAGCTGCACGGAACAAGATGTATTTTTTGGCGTATAATATACATTTATACTCTTGACATTCGGCGCGGAAAGCAGTATAATATCAATGGCAGTATCATCTGGCATTTCTGCCTGCTATATCATGAAAATGGATGGTGTGTATGAGCAAAATCCGTTTATATACGTTCTGTGCTGCGCTGATTATGTTTTTATGCAGCGGATGCGGCACTGCGAATTCTGTTCCGATGTTGGAACAGAATTCGCAGCCGGAGCAGACGGAGACGCTGGAAAAAGCGCTTCCCGTTCAGCTAACCATGCAGGATATGGTCGATAACGGCACAGAGAAAGATCCTGTCAGCTTTGAATACAATTCGGAAGGATATCTTACCGCGGTCACCGGAAGATTTGCAAAAGAGCCTGTTTCCGATGCAGATGCGGCTTTTACACTGGTCGCTTCACTTTCAGAGGTGCTGCAAATCGGAGATGTATATGACGAGATCCGGCTGGAATCCCAAAAAAACGGGATGCTGAATGTCTACACGTTCATGCAGTATTACCATGACATTCCGATCACAGACCGGATGATCCGGCTCACTGTGCGCGATGAAAGCAAAGAGGCGGTCGGTCTGATCAACGGCTATGTGCCTGCACTGAATATCCCTCTTGATTTTCAGCGGACGGCAGAAGATATCAGAAAGCAGGCTGCTGAGATTTTTTCGGATAACAGAACCTTCTTTGAGCCATATCCGGCGATCTGCTTCGGAAATCACAGCATGCCTTCTCTTGTTTGGGAGATTCAAAAGGAGAATGCGCAAGGTGTTTTGCTACTGCGGATCGACGATCAAACCGGAAAGATTCTCTATCAAATATCAGAAGAAACATAAAAAGCATCTGCACCGCGCAGGTGCTTTTTTATGCCCTGCCAGCTAACAGGAGCGGCTTTATGCTAATCACATATAAACATGAGGATTCCAAAGGGATTCAATCCCTTTGACGGGGTATGGGGCACAGTTTGCGCAGCAACACTGTAAGCCCCATTTTTGATCCGTCGGAGACACCTTAAACTGACAAGTTTTTCGCCGCGGATATGCTATACTGAATCCGGTGAAGGCGATGACGATTTATCTGGATGTGCTGCTGCTTTCCAATCTCTGGGTCGATTTTGCGCTGCTGCGGACCGCCGCCGCTCTGACACATACGCCGGTGAAGCCGCTGCGCTGTCTGCTCGCCGCCATGACGGGGGCTGTCTCGGCGCTGACGGTCTTTCTGCCTGCGATTCCGCTGGCGGTGTGCATTCTGCTGCGGATTCTGCTTGCCGTGCTGCTCTGCGGAATTGCGTTCGGCTTCCGGCATCCGCGCGCGCTGCTCCGGCAGACTGCCGTCTTTTTCGGGAGCAGTCTGCTCTTTTGCGGCGCGGTCTGGGCGGCTGCATCCCTGCGGACGCCTGCGGGCTGGTATCTGCATAATACTGTCATTTATGCGGATATTTCGCTGCTGACACTGCTGCTCGGGACAACTGCCGCTGCGGCAATCGCAGCGATGCGGGAGCGTAAGGCTGCGGCAAGGCGTCACCGCAGATACCGGCTGCATCTGCGGCTCGGCGAAACGGATTTTATCCTGCCCGCGCTCTCCGACAGCGGCAATACGCTCCGCGATGTGTTTTCGGGCAAGCCGGTCGTCGTCTGCGGCACGGATGCGCTGCGGCAATGGACTGCACAGTATCCCGATGCGGATTCTGCGGCGGCGCATGCAAAGGGATTCCGTCTGCTGCCGGTCAGGACCGTGACAGGGGAGCGCCTGCTGCCTGCGTTTCTGCCGGATTCCGCCGCGCTGCTGACGGAGGGCGGGGGAGAGCTGCCGCTCGATATCCTGCTGGCGCTGAGCGATCAGCCCGATCTGCCTGCGGTGATTCCCGAATGCTGCGTCCCGTCATGAGAACCATATCATCAGAATGAGGTGCTTGCTATGAAATTGATTTCGCTTTGGCTCGGTATTCTTCATTACCGGCTGCTGCATCCGGAGGCGGAGCAGGAGATTCACTTTATCAGCGGAGCCGATCAGCTGCCGCCGCCGCTTTCCCGTGAGGAGGAATCTGACGCATTTGCGCGGCTTGCCGCAGGGGATGCGGCTGCACGCGAAACGCTGATTGTCCATAATCTGCGGCTGGTCGTGTACATCGCAAAGAAATTCGAGACGCCCGCCGTTCCGCTCGACGATCTCATTTCAATCGGCTCGATCGGGCTGATGAAGGCGGTCTCGACCTTCTCGCCGGAGAAGAATATCAAGCTCGCAACCTATGCCTCGCGCTGCATCGAAAATGAGATCCTGATGCATCTGCGGAAGGTTGCGCAGTACCGCGCGGAGATTTCGATTGATGAGCCGCTCAATGTCGATTGGGACGGCAATGAGCTGCTGCTCTCCGATCTGCTCGGCACCGATGAGGATGCCGTCTGCCGCGATATCGAAAATGAATCCGAGCGGAAGCTGCTGCGTGAGGCGGTCATGCGGCTGAATCCGCGCGAACGGCAGATCATGGAGATGCGCTTCGGGCTCTGCGGCGGCGAGGAGAAAACCCAGAAGGAGGTCGCCGATATGATCGGGATTTCGCAGTCCTATATTTCCAGATTGGAAAAAAAGATCATCCGGCAGCTGCGGGATGATCTGGAGGAAGTGATATTCAGTTGAGTGGCATTTTTGTATGTAGCTGCTGCATTTTATGATTCCGGAAAGGGGAAGGATCAATCGGAATAGATCAGTTTGATGTGATACATGCCCTCGCTGTCTGCCGGTTCGATCTGAATCGTTGTCCGGTGATCCGGCAGATACCGGTAATATAAAACATGCTTGGAATGCTGATATTCCGGCTCGAACTGTTCCGTCCGTGCCCAGACATTATGCGCCAGAAACGCCTCATAGTCAGCGGTTTCAAGCGTCAGTGTATAATGCGTCGCAATAAAAAGACTGTTGTCCTCAAATTGCAGCAGCTTGATATTGTCCGTCACGGTAATTTCAAAATACTCTTCCATTTTCGCAATGCGCGATTTTGAAAAATGCGGTACCGTGTCGGAACTGTCAGCAGAATTATAATCACGATCAAAGTGATCAGCGGAAGCAGGATCACTGCGGCTGCGACTGCCCAGATCCAGCGCCTGCCTTTTGAGGGAGGTGCCTGCGTGAACTCGAAATCAATGGATTCATTCATTGCAGTTCTCCCTTTCATGTGCCGCAGAGCAGGCTTCCGATGATCGTCAGATGACTGATATCGAGATTGCTCCACTTGCGGAATCTGCCGTACAGCCCGAATGCGATCAGTGCCTGCGGGCTGCCGTCCTGCTCTGCCAGATACAGCACCGCGCCGAGCAGATTCTCCGCTTCCAGCCGCGCATATGCAGCATCGTCAATGCCCTCGAGCGCGTTGATATTGTCGATCACGCAGACATGATCTGCGGTGTAATGCTGCGCGAACGGTTCAACAGTCAGTAATGCGGCATCGCCTGCAAACGGATGCCCCCAGCTGTACTGCGCCTGCCAGTCCGGCGCCGTGAAAATCTGGATGCCGTCGAGACCGAACTGCGCTCCGATACGCTGCAAAATGCTCTGCATATCAGGCTTGCCGTGCAGAAATTCCTGTACGAGGTCAGCCGTAAAGCCTGCATTGCTCTGTACCGGCGGTGCCGCATAGAGATCGGAATAATCGCGCGCGCGGTTCGGCTGCACTGCGCCGTGCTTTTCCACATCGTAGATCACATAGCGGTTATGCCCTTTTTCGTGGGCGATATAGAGCGCCTTGTCCGCCTGCATGAACAGCTCCTCATATTCCTTTGCATTGGCTGGATAACATGCCGCGCCCATGGAGCAGGTCACATGCACAAGCGTTTTCTGTTCGCCGCCGGATTCCCATGCCCACTCGAATTTCGTCCGGATTGCACGCAGAATCCCGCGCAGATCGGTCTCATCCGCGATGCCCTCGAGCACAAGCAGAAACATGCCGCCGCCGATGCGTCCGGATGCGCCGCGTGTGCCGATCTCCGTTTTGAGAATATGCGAGAGCGTGAACAATACCTCATCGCCGTACATATGGCCGTAGCGGTCGTTGATGCCCTTGAAGTCGTCGATCGTCAGCAGGACAAGGCTGACCGTTTTCGAAGGCTGCGCCGCAAGCACCGCCTTCGCATGCGCCGTAATCGCATTTTTATTGAGCAAATCGGTCGCGGAATCGCGCGTTGCTTCGATCAGCCAGCCGGGCTCCTTGCTCTTGTATTTTGCGTGCAGGAAGCCGACCGTTCCGAGTACCTCGCGGCTGCCGGGGGCATCGGAACGCGTCACGCCGCGGAAGGCACAGTATTCCATGCGCTGCCCGTTCGAGCAGACGCTTGTCTCCAGCTCGCACTGAAAGCGGTTCGCGCCGGATTCCATATCCGCACAGAGCTTTTCAAATTTCGGGATATCCTGCGCACCGACCATGCCCTTTTCAATCGCCTGCGCTTTCCAGTCCGTCAGGCGCATATCCGAGATCACAGTCTCACGGCAGCAGTCAAAGCTCATCAGCCGGATGCGCTTCGTCCGGAAGGAATACCGGAACGCCAGATCACGCATCAGATTCAGATAAAAACGGTATTCGGTGTTCTCGGTCATGGCTTGCAGAAGCTGCCGCTGCATCCGGTAGGCATCGGTGATGCGGAGCTGATACTGTCGTGCTTCGCTCTCGCCGTGTGCGGTCATGCTGACGAGCATCCAGCGGTAATCTGCCGCGATGCCGCGCATCCGGAGCGCAATCTGCCCGGTCTGACCGTCGCGCAGACCGTGTGCAAGCTGCAACAGCCGTTCCGTATCTGCATCGTGCACCGTCCGCAGAATCGAGTAGATTCCGTCGTCGCCGAAATAATGGAAGAACGCCGCGTCCGCATAGAGCATATGA
>CAMHUJ010000105.1 GCA_946188175.1 uncultured Ruminococcus sp. | reverse complement strand
CCGCACGGCGGTTCGATCAGCGTAATGAGCGTATCATCCGTGATCTGGTGTGTGCTGATTCTGGGAACAAAGTTTTCCGCCCGCGATGCAGCCAGCAGCTCCGCAAACCGGCTGATGCTGTCAAAGGTGCGGTACGGCGAAACACCGGATTCATCCAGAATCTGCATAGCAAGATTGGTATTGACGATCAGTTCGTTTTTCGCCGCAGCGGAAATGTGCATCGCCTGGGAGATCTCACTGACAAATGTACTGTAGAAAAAGCTGTTGTCATAGATTTTGTCGGCATGATTGTAATCAATGACGCGGACGCTGCACAGCTTTTTCGCTTCATCAATAAACGCATTCAGCCTGTCCGGATCATCCGCGATCAGCCCCATTTTGAAAAGCTGGTATTCCGTGCCGTTTTCCTGCGAGCTGATATAGGAGATATTGAAGCTGTGCGCGGAAATCAGCTCCAGTACAGCCGTTACGCTGCCGGGTTCGTCCTTCAGACGAAACTCCAGCAGCACAACGTGACGGTTCTCCTCATCGCATTGGAGATACCCGATCGCAGTCAGTTTCTCGGTTGCTTTTGCAAGCTGCTGCGGAGTTCCCTCTGCGTCGATAAACAGCATATGGGAATCCACCGCTTTGTTATAGCTGACTCTGGTGATATTGATGCCGAGCGACGCAAAGCATCTGCTGGCTTTCAGGAATGCGCCGATATGATTCGGCATTTTTGTGACAAAGGTCTTGTTCATTTGCTGTATTTTGCTTTGTCCATCTCGCGGATCGCCGCGCGGCGGATCTTGCCGCTGCCGACGGTCTTCGGGAGCTCCTCGACAAACTCGACAACACGCGGATATTTATACGGCGCGGTGCCCTTTTTGACATATTCCTGAATATCCTTGACAAGCTGCTCTGACGGTGTTGTGCCCTTGGTCAGAACAATCGTTGCCTTGACGACCTGTCCGCGTGTTTCATCCGGCACGCCGGTCACAGCGCATTCCAGAACATACGGCAGCTCCATGAGGACGGATTCGATCTCGAACGGTCCGATGCGGTAACCGGAAGACTTGATGACATCATCGACACGGCCGACATACCAGAAATAACCGTCCTCATCCACCCACGCGGTATCGCCGGTGTGATAGTAGCCGTCACGCCAGGTCTCGGCAGTCGTTTCCTCATCGCCGTAGTAGCAGAGTGCAAGGCCCGGAACGCCCTCCTCTTTCAGCTTCACGCAGATTTCGCCGGTCTCACCGACAGCCGCAGGCTTGCCGTCCGGCAGAAGCACCTGCACATCATACTGCGGATTCGGTCTGCCCATGCTGCCGGGCTTCGGCTCCATGCCGACGACATTTGCAATGGTCAGCGTGGTCTCGGTCTGACCGAAGCCTTCCATCAGCTTGATGCCGGTCGCACGCTGGAACTGGTAAAACACTTCCGGATTGAGCGCCTCACCTGCAATGCAGGCATATTTGAGTGAAGAAAGGTCATATCTTCCGAGATCCTCTTTGATGAAGAAGCGGTACATGGTCGGCGGCGCACAGAAACTTGTGACATGATACTTCTTGAACATCGGCAGGATATCATCTGCGTGGAAGCGGTCGAAATCATACACGAATACGGCAGATTCGCACATCCATTGGCCGTAGAGTTTACCCCAGAGTGCCTTGCCCCAGCCGGTATCCGAGATCGTGAAGTGCAGGCCGTTCGGATCGGCATTCTGCCAGTAGCGGGCGGTCACATAATGTCCCAGCGGATACTGATAGCTGTGCAGCACGAGCTTCGGGTTGCCCGATGTGCCGGAGCTGAAGAAGATCAGCATCGGATCGGTACCGCAGGGCGTCTCGGCGGTGCGCTCGAAATGTGTGCTGTAAGCAGAGAGCTCTGCATTGAAATCATGCCAGCCCTCGCGCTGCCCGTTGACCAGCACTTTCGTTTTCAGCGACGGGCAGTTTGCCTGGGCAAGATCGACCTCATTTGCGACATCGCCGTCCGCCGTACAGACGATTGCGGAAACCTCAGCCGAATTGAAGCGATACTCAAAGTCATGCTTTTTCAGCATGTTCGATGCCGGAATGACCAGCGCACCGATACGGTGCAGCGCAACAATCGAGAACCAGAACTGATAGTGACGCTTCAGAACAAGCATCACGCGGTCGCCCTTTTTGATGCCCAGCGACTTAAAGTAATTGGCGGTCTGGCAGGAATATTTTTTGATATCCTTGAAAGTAAAGCGGCGCTCATTGTGGTCTCTGTCCACATAGATCATCGCGGTTTTATCCGGACATTTCTCCGCCATTGCATCGACTATGTCATAGGCAAAATTGAATTCATCCTGATGTTCAAAATGCACGCCGGAGAGCACGCCTGCTTCATTGGTTTCACAGTTCACAAATTTCTCTGCAACGGGATGCATCAGGCCTGCCTTATCCACATTTGTGGCATGATGCTCAAGCACCGTTTCCTTGTACTCAGAAACGCCGTTTCCGTGCGGTGCCATGACAAAGGCATAGATCTCGCAGTCCTCGCCGCCGAGCGCGACCTCATCATGCGGCATGGAGCTGTCATAGTAGATGCAGTCACCCTCATGCAGGATCTCGGTATGCGAGCCGACGATCATACGAAGCGTGCCTTTCAGAACGATGTCCATCTCCTGTCCTGCATGGCTTGCGAGATGCAGCGGCTTTGAGAGTGCCTCCTCCGAATACGGAACGACCACATGGAACGGCTCAACGGTTTTGTTTTTGAACTTTGATGCAAGACGGTTATAAACAAAGCCCTCTCTGCGGACGATTGGCACACCCTCGCCTTTTCTTGTGACAGTATAGCCTTTCAGCTCCGGAGAACTGCCTTCCATGAGCTCCGCAATCTCAACATGAAACACATTCGCGCATTTGTAGATAAACGTGAAGCTGAAATCCTTTTCACCTGCTTCAAATTTCCTGTAGTCATCCACTGAATAGTCCGTCTTGGATGCCATGTCCTCAACCGAGATGCCGAGATCTTCGCGCAAACGCATAATGCGCTCTGCAACCTCCCGGATTCTGGTCTCAGCGTTCATTTCCTGTGTCTGCTTGCTCATTGTAATCGCTCCTTTATAAAAATAATAAAACAAAAAGCTCGCCTCAAAGATAGACTTTGAGACGAGCATTTTTCACAAATACCCGCGGTACCACTCAAATTGTGCCGCTATTGCGTAACACCGCTTCAGGCTCCAGCAAGCCCTATTCCTTAACGCAGAATCACGGGAGCACTTACTGTATTTTTCGGCACTCCGGCTCAGAAGGGATACATCGCATTGCTTGTCACCGGCTCACACCACCCGCCGGCTCTCTGCTAGACATTGGCAATCCGCTGCGTGTCTTCCTCACAGCTTATGTTCCGGATTATAGCACATATTTTTTCGTTTGTCAAGCCCTTTTTCAAAAAAATTTTCCGGCGATATTCAAAAGTCGAATGCGGAAACGGGCAGTTCATGATGTGAATAATATAGCAGATATGCATTTTATATTCACTCCGGCGCTTCATTCTGTTCTGCCGTAAAAACGGGAATCATGCCGCTGCACAAACACCGCCGGATATCCCGTGTCAATGTTTTTAGTGAGGGGTCGCCCATCCTGATCCGGAGCGTTCGGCGAATCCCTTTTATCAAATGCAGCTTGTTTTTCGATATGCAGACGGCGTGATGTCCTCATGCGGACTGCGGTTTCTGCGCACCGATACAAAAACAGATTGACAAACAGCACAGATTATGCTATAATCATACTGTTTCTATATGAATAGTGAAAAGGAGAGCGTGCTATGACGGAAAGACCGGTCAGAACCGAAATGCCCAATCAGATTGAGCTTTCGGTTGTCAATAAGTTCCGCAGGGAAATCTGGGCAAAGTTTCTCAAAGGCATCAAGGAATACGAGCTGATTCAGGAGGGTGACAAAATCGCTGTCTGTATTTCCGGCGGCAAGGATTCGATGCTCATGGCGATGTGCATGAATCGCTTGCAGCGGTATTCAAAAGTGCCGTTTGAGATTATTTTTCTGGTGATGAATCCGGGCTATAACGAGATCAATTATCAGAAAATACGCGAAAATGCAGAGTTGCTGGAAATCCCTGTTCAGGTATTTGAAACCGGTATTTTCGATACGGTCGCAAAGGTCGATCAGCACCCGTGTTATCTCTGTGCACGGATGCGGCGCGGACATCTTTACAAGACCGCAAAAGAACTGGGATGTAATAAGATCGCGCTGGGGCATCACTTCGACGACGTGATCGAAACGATCCTCATGGGGATGCTTTACGGCTCGCAGGTGCAGACGATGATGCCCAAGCTCCACAGCGAGAATTTCGAGGGCATGGAGCTGATACGTCCCCTGTATCTCGTGCGCGAGGCGGATATTATCCGCTGGAAGCAGTACAACGATTTGCAGTTTATCCAGTGTGCCTGCCGGTTCACAGAGAACTGCACGATATGCGACAACGGCGGCGGAGGCTCGAAGCGGCAGGAAATCAAAACGCTGCTGAAACAGCTCCGCGCAGTGAATCCCGGGGTCGATAAAAATATCTTCCGCAGTGTGGAGAATGTCAATCTGCAAACGATCATTTCTTATCACCGCGGCGACGAATATCATCATTTTCTCGATGATTACGACGAGGGCAGGAGTATTCGCGGAACGGTTGCGGAGGGTACAAATGAATCCGATTTATCTTGATTATGCCGCCGATACGCCGCCGGATGAACGGGTTTTGTCTGTGTATCTGGATATGGCAAGGAAACATTTTGCAAACCCGAATTCCGTACACCAATCCGGCATTTCCGCGAAGGAAATCATCACTCAGTCGCTTGAAAAGATCGCTGATCTGCTGCATATCGGTACAGACGAAATCATCCTGACAAGCGGGGCAAGTGAGGCGAACAATCTCGCAGTCAAGGGCATCGCATTTGCAAACCGCCGCCGCGGAAAGCATATCATTTCAACTTTTCTGGAACACAGCTCCGTCAGCGGTGCACTGACCTTCTTGCAGGAACAGGGCTGGGAAATCGACCTTGTCAACATCAAACCGGACGGCACGGTTGACCTCAATCATCTGAAATCTCTGCTGCGGCAGGATACGGTAATATGTGCCGTCTGTGCGGTGGACAGCGAGCTCGGAACGGTTCAGCCGGTGCGGGAAATCGCGGAGATTATGCAGGATTACCCGAACTGCCGCCTGCATATTGATGCGACACAGGCAATCGGGAAAACGCAGGTTGATTTGTCGTGTGCCGATACCGCGAGCTTTGCGCCGCATAAATTCTACGGGCTGAAAGGCAGCGGCGTGCTGTATAAGAAAAAAGGAATTGTCCTCGAACCGCTGATTCACGGCGGGGCAAGCACGACCATTTATCGCAGCGGCACACCGGATGCACCTGCTGCCGCGGCTCTTGCAGCGGCTTTGCAGTACGCAGTGAGCGAATTTGACGAGCGGCAGCAAAATGTTCTTGCGCTGAATCAGATGCTGCGTAATCATTTTGCACAGCATGACCGCATCCGCATCAACAGCCCCGAAGCTGCTGTGCCGCATATTCTGAATCTCTCGGTCAGCGGCATCAAAGGCGAGGAAATGCGCCGGCGGCTCAATGAAAGGGGCGTATGTGTGTCGGTAAAATCAGCCTGTTCTGTTCCGAATACGCCGTCGCGCGCAGTCATGGCAATCTCGCACGACCGGAAAAACGCACTCAGCGCATGGCGCATCAGTCTGTCGCATCTGACAACGGAACAGGAGATCGAACAGTTCACCGACATACTCTGTCAGATCATTTCGGAGGGATAGGATGCTGAATCAGTTTTCAAGAACACAGCTTCTGCTCGGACAGGAAAGCATGAAGAAGCTCGCAGAATCGCGTGTAGCAGTATTCGGCATCGGCGGTGTCGGCGGCTATGTCTGTGAAGCGCTCGTACGCAGCGGCGTCGGCGCATTTGACCTGATCGACGACGACAAGGTCTGCCTGACAAACCTGAACCGGCAGATTATTGCGACGCGGAAAACCGTCGGACGGTATAAGGCAGAGGTCATGGCGGAGCGCATCAGAGAGATCAATCCCGATGCGGATGTCCGGATTTATAAATGCTTCTTTCTGCCTGAAAATGCCGATGAATTTCAGTTTGCGGAGTATGATTACATTGTCGATGCAGTGGATACGGTCACGGCAAAGCTGGCGCTTGTGATGAAAGCGAACGAGCTGCATATCCCGATCATCAGCAGCATGGGCGCGGGCAACAAGCTCGATCCGACAGCGTTCCGTGTTGCGGATATCTATAAAACGAAGGGCTGCCCGCTTGCGAAAGTCATGCGCATCGAATGCCGTAAGCGCAGAATCAAAAAGCTCAAGGTCGTGTATTCGGAAGAGGTGCCGACGCGCCCGATTGAAGATATG
>CAMHUJ010000104.1 GCA_946188175.1 uncultured Ruminococcus sp. | reverse complement strand
GAGCACGAGCGTGCATTCCTTCAGGCTGCGATTGATGCAAAATATCTCCTGCCTGCACAGATCGAACAGCCTGCCGAGCCGCCGAAGGAGGGCGAGCCCGTTCAGGCGCGTGTGTCATTCCAGATCATGACAAACCCCAAAAACGAAAAATTCATGCCGGCCTTTACCGATGAGGTCGAGCTGAAAAAGAACCGTCAGCCCGGCGAGCGTTTTCAGGTCGCCGTCATGTCCTTCAATGACCTCTATCAGTTCATTAAGGGCAATGAGGCGATCAACGGCGTTGTCATCAATCCGTTCGGCTCCGCGCTCTGCCTGATCCGTCAGCAGATCATCGCAATCGGTGAACACGGCAATCAGCCGGTCCTTTCTGCACCGCGTCAGCCGGCAGAGGGACAGCCGGAGCAGGTCGCAATGCCGCAGCCGACCAATGCGCTCGGTGCTGCCGAGAACAGCCGTGAGCAGCAGCAGGATATGATCCGCGCCGCAATGGCACAGCTTGATGCCGACAAGGCAGCCGCCGAGGCTTCCGATGCAGAGCCTGAAAAGGATCCCGTCACGGACGATCTGCTCGCAGCGCTCAAGGGCGTGCTCAAGAAGCAGAAGCAGGTCAAGAAGGCATATATCAAGGCGGATTCCGAGGACGGCGAGCGCTATCTGCTCGTTGCACTCGAAGCCGATGAAAACGCCGATCTCGAAGCAATCGGCAATACCGTCACGACCGAGTGCGCAGATTATTCTGATCTGCCGTTTGACTGCGTCGCAGCAAGCTCGATCCGTGCAAAGGAGCTCGTCGCAGAGGGCAAGCCCTTCTACGAGAAAAAGCGCTTCGGTATTTTCTGATTCCGGTTCATACGGCTGTGTCTGCGGTATGAGGGTGCCGCAGCACAAATCAGCCGTCTGCATATCCGTGCTGTACCGCGCGGAACACCATTTTCGAGGGGGAATCACCAATGAAGCACAAAGCACTGCTGTCGGCATCGCTGGCAGCACTCATGGCGGTGACTGCAACCGCAGGCTTTCCGCAGAGCAATCTGCCGCTGAACAGCCTCAGCGCAGCCGCCGCGGATGACGGCAACGACGACTGGCTCCATGCCGTCGGCAGCCGTCTCTATGACATGAACGGCAATGAGGTCTGGCTGACCGGTGCAAACTGGTTCGGCATGAACTGTACCGAAAACGTGCCGCACGGTCTCTACGCAAGAGATGTCGATGATATGCTTTCAAGTATCGCAGATCACGGCATCAACATCATCCGCTTCCCGATCTCGACGGAGCTTCTGCTCTCCTGGATGAACGGCGAACCGCTTCCGGTCTCGTCCGTACAGGCGAGCTACAATCCGCCGAAGGATGAGATCGGCGAGGACGGCACCGTCACACCGGCAGGAAAATACGGCGATATCAACCGTGATTTCGTGCTCGAGGACGGAAAAACCATGAAGGACAGCATGCAGATCTTTGACATCATCATGCAGAAATGCAAGAAGTACGGTGTCAAGGCACTGATCGACGTCCACAGCCCCGCATCCCACAATTCCGGTCACAACTATGCGCTCTGGTATTATGAGGAAACCGCAGATGACTGCGGCGGCATGGCGACCGGTCACTTCTCCAAGAAGAAGATCACATGGGATGACTGGAAGGATTCGATCACTTGGCTTGCGGAAAAATACGCAAACGATGATACGATTCTTGCCTATGACCTGAAGAATGAGCCGCACGGCAAACGTCTCTATGACGGAAACAAATGCCCTGCCGCTATGGCAAAATGGGATGATTCGACCGACAAGAACAACTGGAAGTATTCTGCGGAGGAGTGCGCAAAGTCGATTCTCAAGGTCAATCCGCATGCACTGATTCTGGTCGAAGGCATCGAGCAGTCCCCGATGCTCGACAAGGGCGTCACATGGGATATGCCCGATAAATTCCAGCCGCAGCCCGGCGAAGAACAGTGGTACGGCGCATGGTGGGGCGGCAATCTCCGCGGCGTCAAGAATCTGCCTGTTCTGCCGGATTCCGGTCAGATCGTGTATTCACCGCATGACTACGGTCCTTCCGTTTACGCGCAGACATGGTTCGACAAGGACTTCTCCACGGAGACCCTGCTCGATGATTACTGGCGCGAAACATGGGCATATATCAACGAAGACAACATCGCTCCCCTGCTGATCGGCGAGTGGGGCGGTCATATGGACAAGGGTCCGAACCAGAAATGGATGGAGTTGCTGCGCGATTACATGATCGAGCATCACATCAACCACACCTTCTGGTGCCTGAACCCGAACTCCGGCGATACCGGCGGCCTGCTCGATACGCAGTTCAATGAGTGGGATGCGGCAAAATACGGTCTCTTCGAGAAATCGCTCTGGCAGACCAAGTCCGGCAAGTATATCGGTCTCGATCATCAGACCGCGCTCGGCAAAAACGGCATGTCGCTGAACGAATTTTATTCCGGTCCGTCGAAATCCGAGGGCTCGAACCTCGACGGCGGCAGTACGTCCGACGGCAAGGCGATTGAAGCAACGCAGACCAAACCGACGACCTCGGATACATCGCAGACCACAACCACGACCTCTGCGACAACATCCGGGACAACCTCGACTACGGTTTCGTCCTCGCAGACGACCGTAACGACCTCACAGACCACCGTGTCTTCTTCGCAGACTACGGAACCCAAATCCGGATCCGCATCTTCGGAGCAGAAGAATGACAAGATCATGTGGGGCGATGCCAATGAGGACGGTGCTGTCGATGTTTCCGATGCAGTTCTCGTGGCGCGCTTTGTCGCCGAGGATGCAACGGCAAATCTCAAGGCACAGGGCAAGCTGAATGCGAATGTCGCAGGCGGCACAGCGCTGAATGCAGACTGCACGCTGAAAATCCTGAGATATATCGCAAAGCTGATCACGGCTGAGGAGCTTGCACCGCCGCAGGCTTCACAGACCGCACCGAAGGATTATTTTCAGGTCAACCTCTACCTTGAGCGGGACAACTCAAAAAACTGACTGAGCTGATTTCGGTACCGGTCACCAAAATCATTGTCATCGGTGATGCATACGAAATCGGCGAAAATTCAGGCAAAACATATTCCAGACAGGTCATCTCGTCCCGAGAGGTACCCGAAGCTGACGGCAAATTGATTCAGGATAAAACGCTCGAAACCAAGCGCAATTCCGGCGACCTGCTGCTGTCAGTCAATGTCCCGAATCCACATGATTCTTTTCAGAATATACAGAAGCTGAATATTCTGATTTTCACGGACGTGAAGGACATAAACGGCAATTCCTATTCATGGGATAAGAAAGAAGATGTGGAACTGATCAGCATGGCTTTCAAAGCGCTGAACCCTGCTGTACCGGCAGACGCCAATATACGAAACCGGCTGGACAGCAATCTGTTTCCTGCAAGCTGTGATCTCGAGCTCTGCTTCCCGCTGAGCATTGCTGATCCGCAAACAGGCGAAATCACGAACTATGATGAAGCATCCTTCTATTGGAACGCGGATACCGGCACGGTCCGATGCGATCTGCTCAGTCCGGAGGGAAACGGCGGCAGCACCACAACCGGACAGTTTCAGATAGATGAAAACGAAAACGGTATGAAAGTCTCGTATTCCACACAATATCACACAGCAAATGAACCCGAACCGAGCCCACCCTCAGTGCATTGAGGGTGGGCTTACGGGCAGAAGCCTATACTATTATTATTGTTCCGAACAGCATCGGCACGGCAACGGGTATCCGTGCCGGCTGTCAATACACCGGAAACGGTGAAAAAATATGAGAGGGGAAATTTCCAATGAGAAACAAAAACCTGCTGTCACTTTGTCTGGCAGCACTCGTCGCCGCGACAGGCACGGTCGGCTTTACGGGCAGCAGCCTGAAAGCACCGACTGCCGTCTATGCAGCCGACGACACGAACGACGACTGGCTCCACTGTGAGGGCAGCCGCATCTTCGACAAGGACGGCAACGAGGTCTGGCTGACCGGTGCAAACTGGTTCGGCTTCAACTGCTCGGAAAACTGCGTCCACTATCTTTGGAGTGCCGACATCGACGACGTCCTGAAAGAAGTCGCCGACCGCGGCATCAACATCATCCGCTTCCCGATCGCAACGGAGCTGCTTGTCTCATGGAAGGCAGGCTCGCCGAATCCGGTCAACAGCGTCTCCGCGAATGCCGATCCGGCGTTCACGATCAATCCGGATTTCTGCGAAGAAGACGGCAAGACGCTGAAAAACAGCATGGAAATCTTCGACATCATCATGAGCAAGCTCAAAAAGTACGGTATCAAGGCGTTTATTGACATTCACAGCCCGCATACCGATAACTCCGGTCACAATTACAACCTCTGGTACGGCAAGGCAGGCGTCACGACCGATGTCTGGATCGACACGCTCGTCTGGCTCGCGAACAAGTACAAAAATGACGACACCCTGCTCGCCTACGACCTGAAAAACGAACCGCACGGCAAGGGTCAGGAGGGCGAAGCAGCTGCTAAGTGGGACGGCTCCACAGATGAAAACAACTGGGCATACGCTGCGACAAAATGCGCTGATGCGATTCTCGATGTCAACCCGAACGCGCTGATTCTGATCGAAGGCGTTGAGCAGTCGATGAGCGGCGCAATGGAGGGTGACTACTGGGGCATGCCCGACAGACGCGACAACTCCCCGTATATCGGCGCATGGTGGGGCGGCAATTTCCGCGGCGCACGCGAATACCCGATCAAGCCGAAGCACGGCACAAGCCAGATCGTCTACTCACCGCATGACTACGGCCCGTCCGTTTACGCGCAGACATGGTTCGACAAGGACTTCACCGAGAAAACCCTGCTCGATGACTACTGGTACGATACATGGGCATACATCAATGCCGAGGACATCGCACCGGAGCTGATCGGCGAATGGGGCGGCCATATGGAAGGCGACAACCTCAAGTGGATGACGCTGCTGCGCGATTACATGATCAAGCATCACATCAATCACACGTTCTGGTGTCTGAACACAAACTCCGGCGATACCGGCGGACTTTGGGACGGTCTGGGCTTCCAGGCAGGCTCCGGCACAACAATCAAATGGAACGAGCCGAAATATAAGCTCTTTGAGGAAGCGCTCTGGCAGACCGCATCCGGCAAGTACATCGGTCTCGATCATCAGGTCGCACTCGGCAAAAACGGCGTCTCGCTGTCGCAGTATTATGCATCCGGCGAGAGCAGCAATCTCGACGGCGGCTCGAAGGGCAGCAAGGGCAATAAGGTAGACATCAATCAGCCGGAGACACCGGCGACCAAGCCGAGCTCCGATACCAGCAAGGAGACCACCACAACGACCACAACGACCACGACTTCGTCTTCTGAGACAAGCACCACAACCACAACAACGGTAACCACGACGACCAGCGATACCAAGCCGACCACCACGACCTCCCCTTCCACAAGCTCCGAAACCACACAGCCTCAAGCAGGACAGATCAAGTGGGGCGATGCGAATGAGGACGGTCAGGTAGATGTTGCAGATGCAGTTCTCGTCGCGCGCTTTGTCGCTGAGGATCCCACGGCAAACCTCAATGCGCAGGGCAAGCTGAATGCAAATGTCGCAGGCGGCGCATCGCTGACCTCCGACTGCACGCTGAAAATCCTCAAATTCATCGCAAAGCTCATTACTGTTGACGAACTTGCACCGTAATCAGAAATCCGATAGGCACGACAAAGCCGCTGAATCCAGGCAGATACGCCGGATTCAGCGGCTTTCCTAATACAAAATCACAGCCGCGAAACCGTGGAAGGCTTCGCGGCTGTTTGTTTTCAATTTCATTGCGACAACAGGATTGCACGCATCCTGATCCGGTTCAGCAGAAATCAGTCTCCGCTGCCGCCGCCTTCTTCGCCCATCGGAGGCGGAGCATCCGGAATCGAATCATCCGTCGGGTCTTTCAGCGCAAAAGCAAGCGCATTCTGCGATGTCCATGCACCCCTGCGCTGCTTATATTCATCAACTGTAATTGCAAGCGGATAAGTGCCGGGATATCTTCCGTTCACAATGCCCGTGCCGATACAGCCGGAATCACGCAGACGGAATGAAATATTCTGAATTTTACCAACATCAGAAAAATAGCCACAAACCTTTGCATACAGTGTGTTAATCAGCGTAGTATAATCGTTTGTCGGACCGCCCGGCATCGGAAAATCCTTCTGTGCGAAAATATCCGCACCGGTCGTGTCAATGTCTTTGTTTTCAAGCTGCTGCGGCGGAAGGTCGTATGCCTCCATTTCAACCATTGCAACATTCAGTGCATTGTAAACGGATTTCGCAGCATTATTCGCCGTTGTAATCTTCGAACGGCGCACATAGCCGAGCATTGCCGGCACAAGAATCGCAGCCAGAACGCCGATAATAGCGATAACTACGACCAGTTCGATCAGTGTAAAACCATGTCTT
>CAMHUJ010000103.1 GCA_946188175.1 uncultured Ruminococcus sp. | reverse complement strand
ATCGCCCTCGGAGTAGTCATGACGGAATCGGACCATCCACTCCGCCTGCTGTCCGCTGAGCACCTGTCTGCCCTGATTGATGATCTTATCGGCTTCATAGGTGATCGTATAAGGCATATCAATCGGGACACCGCCGATCAGATCGACAATCTCCGCAATGTCATTGCAGCTTGTCGTGATATAGCGGTCAATCGGCACGCGGAACAGTGTTTCGAGACAGTCCACAACGCGCTGTACGGGCTGCTTGTCCGGATTGCCCAGCTTGTAGACGCTGTTGATCTTGCCTGCCTCAAAGGACGTATAGCCCGGAACGAAGGTATCACGCGGAATCTGGAGAATGTGAATCTCATTTGCGCGGATATCGAACATGGCAAGCATCATGACGTCGGTATTGGAGCGCGATTCATCCGTACCGAGAAACAGGACGCCGAACTGTCCCTCCTGAATCTGGTCGAGATCAAGACCGTCGTCAATGACGCCGTCCTTCACGCCTTCGAGCCCCTTTTTCGGCTCCATTTCATAGTCCTTGGATTCCAGCTCACCGTCAATTTCAAGAAACGGCTGCCAGTGCTTAAACTTTTTCATCAGAGAGATGTGCGTCGTTGTGGTATTGCCGGTATGATCGGTGACGGTATAGGGAATTACCGGCAGATGCAAAATCAGAATAATGCTGAGAATCAGAATCACAAGGATAAAGACCGCTGCCTTGATGCGCTCCTGCTTTGAGAGTCCCCTGCGCTTTGCCGGCGCTCCCGTATTGCTGCGGCGCACCGGCTCACTGCGGCGCTGTGATGCAGCCGGATGCGGATGCTGCGGTGCATCGCCGTAACGGACATTGCTGCGGCGCACCTGCTGTGAACGGCTCCGTGCGGCACCCTGCACGCTTCTGCCGCTGCGAACCGAGGATTCTCTCGGCGCGGCAGGACGGCGGCGGCGGTGTTCCTGTGTATCATCTATACCCATGCGGTAAAATGCTCCTTTGCGATGAACATGCGTAAGGTTTATTTGCGGTTTTCCGCAGATTTTGCCTTCTGCTCGCCCTTGCCCTCGCTGCGGGCGGCGAGCTTTTTCAGGTAGTAATTATACGCTTCGACGGTCGAGACCGGCAGCGGTGTTTCCTTTTTCAGGACGCTTTCGATTGCCCATTCAAATGCGCAGAGCATCGCCTTATCGAGATCATTCTGCGCCATTTTGCGGAAGCGTTCGACATCGCGGTAGGTGCGGTCGGCGGAGATCAGGTCTGCCATATAGACGATCTCCTCAAGCCTTGTCATTTGCGCACGCCCGACGGTATGCCAGCGTGCCGCGCCGAGGACTTCTTCATCCTCGATACCGAGCTCCGCATGCATATACGAAGCCGCTGCGACGCCGTGCCAAACAGGCTTGCAGAGCCATTCCGCATCGCTGACGGCAAAGGGTCCCCCGCGCATCAGCTCCTCCTGCTCGGAGAAGGGCAGCTCCTTGCAGCAGTCATGCAGCAGACCTGCGAGATATGCCTTCTGCGGGTCGGCACCCCAGCGCTCCGCAAGCGCAAATGCAGCGCGTGCCACATTGACCGAATGCGTAAAACGCTTCTTGGAGAGCCTTGCCTTCAGCAGCGCCGTCATGCTGCGAATCTGCTCATTCTGACTTGCCTGACTCAATCTCACTCACCTCTTCATCCGGAATATACAGATGCTTCTCCTTTATATATTGTACTACATTTTCCGGCAAAAGGCAAGAGCAATCCGCATGATTTTGCAGATTCTGCCGAATTTCCGTCGAGGAGACCTCCACGGCATTCACGGTCAGCACGCGGATTTCCGCATACGGACATTCCGCTTTCATTTCCTCTGCAACCGCATTGAGCGCAGGCAGATCGCCCTTCTCACGCGAGACCGTGCAGAGCGATGCCAGACGCAGAATCTCCTGCCATTCGCGCCATGTCCGGAAGCTGAGCAGCATGTCGCTGCCGATCATCAGCGTCCATTCGGTATCCGGATGCATCTGATGCAGCGCACGCAGCGTATCCACCGTATAGCTTTTCCCGGATTTGCACGTTTCATAATCGGAAACTGTCATCCAGCGGTAGGGCTTCGCCGCAATCCGGCACATTTCGAGCCGGTCGGCAGCGGGCGCATACGACGCAGAGCTTTTGTGCGGCGCCTCACCGGCAGGCATGATGACCACGCCCTCGAGCCGCAAAGCCCGCTTCACGGCGCGTGCCAGATGCAGATGTCCGTTGTGGATCGGATTAAAGCTGCCGCCGAACAGCCCAATTCTGCGGCTCATTTCTTTTTCTTCGTATCAACGAGCTGAATGACCGGCTTCTTCGGATTCCGCTTGTAGAGCACGAAGCGGTTGCCGATTGAGCAGACAACCTCTGCGCCGGTCTCATTTGCGATCAGCTCGGCTGCCTCACGGGCAGAAAATTCGCAGGTCTCGAGCACATTGCCCTTGATCAGCTCGCGTTTATGAAGCGCATCGGCAGCCTGCTTGATGAGCTGCTCGCTCATGCCGCCCTTTCCGACGGTCAGGATGCTCTCCTCAGTCGATGCAAGACCGCGGAGCTGTGCGCGCTGTTTACTTGTCAGCATATGGATTCTCCTTTGCGTTCAGCGGTGCCATTTCTTCGATTTGCCGAGCTTATCGAGCTCCTCTCTGCGGATCCACTCCTCGGTAAAGCCGCAGGTCACGCAGATATAGCGGTCCACCTTGACCGCAGAAAAAATCGTGCCGCCGGTCATGATGTTGTTGCCCGAGCCGTATGCACCGGCCGAGCCGTCTACGATCACGATATCATTGCTGCCGCATTTCGGGCAGATTCTCTGGTACATCATAATCACATATCTCCTGTCATTTCATAAGCTGTCTGAGCCGTTCGGCGACCTGTACAAGTGCATTGTGCCGGTGCGAAACAGCGTTCTTTTCCTCAGCAGGAACCTCCGCGAAGGAGCGTCCCTGATATCCGAATACGGGGTCATAGCCGAAGCCGTTTTCACCGCGGGCTGCAAAGAGAATCTCGCCCCCGACCCTGCCCTCGAAGAATTCCTTTGTCCCCTCCGGAGACAAGAGACACATCACGCAGGCAAAATGCGCCTGACGCTTTCCCTCCGGCACATCCCGCATCTCATGCAGCAGCTTTGCAATCAGGTCGCTGTCGGATGCGCCCTCGCCTGCCCAGCGCGCGGAATACACCCCCGGCGCACCGTTCAGCGCATCGACGGAAAGCCCGCTGTCGTCAGAGAGCACCCAGATTTTTTCGCCCCGTTCAAGCGCCATATGCAGGATGCATTCCGCCTTGATCGCGGCATTTTCCGCAAAGGTCGTACCGTTTTCCTCGGGCTCGGCTTCATAGCCCGCTTCACGCTGCGAGATCACCTGAATGTCCGTATCTGCGAGCATTTGCTGTATCTCACGCAGCTTGTTTTTGTTGTTCGTCGCAAGCACCAGCTTCATCATATGTGCCTCCGTTATTTTTTGCGCTTGAAGAAGCTGAAGAAGCCTTTTTTCTTCTTCGGTTCTTCCTCCTCCGCAGCGGTTTCTTCCGTATTTTCGCCGGTTTCCTCGGTGATCTCCTCAGCAGTATCCTCAGTAACCCCGGTAATCTGCTCCGTGATCTCTTCCTCGGATTCGGTCGCGGTCTCAGCGATGTCCGCTGTCAGATCGTCCGCTGCTTCGGTGAGAACATCATTCTCATCTGCGATTGTCATAACGGCAGTCTGCATATCATCCTGTGCGTAAATATTGATAGTCTGACTATCATCTTCTGTTTCCGAAATGAAATCAGGCGTATCATCTGCGATTTCCTCTGTGATACGGCCGGTATCATCAGCAGTCTCCTCCGGCTGATCGGCGGTCTCCTCCGCAACATCATCATAAGAATCTGCAATATCTTCCGTATCCTCATCGGTAATATCCTCAGATACATCCTCCGTATCCGCATCGGAATCCTCAGCAGATGCGTCGATTTCGCGGTCAAAGAGCGCATCAATAAAGCTCTTTGCCTCAAACGGCTGGAGATCGTCAATCCCCTCGCCGACGCCGATCAGCTTGACCGGAATATTCAGCTCATTCTTGATCGAAATGACGATACCGCCCTTTGCGGTGCCGTCGAGCTTCGTCAGGACGATACCGGTGATCGGGGCAACCTCCTGAAAGAGACGCGCCTGATTGACCGCATTCTGACCGGTTGTCGCATCGAGAACAAGCAGGCATTCCTTCGCGCAGCCCTCCGCTTCGCGGTCAATGATGCGGTTGATTTTTGCGAGCTCCTGCATGAGATTCTTCTTGTTATGCAGTCTGCCCGCGGTATCGCAGATCACGACATCGCAGCCGCGCGCCTTGGCAGCCGTGATCGCATCAAAGACAACCGCCGCCGGATCGCTGCCCTCTGCGTGGCGCACGAGCTCGGTCCCGGAGCGGTCCGTCCAGACCTGAAGCTGGTCGATTGCCGCCGCACGGAAGGTATCCGCCGCCGCCACGAGCACGCGCTTGCCGTCATTCTTGAACTGGTGGCAGAGCTTGCCGATTGTCGTGGTTTTGCCCGCACCGTTGACGCCGATCACGAGAATGACAGAGGGCTTTGTCGAGAGATCGAGTCCTTCATCCTCGCCGAGCATCCCCGCGGTGATCTCCTGAATCAGACCCATGATATCATTCGGGTCGGTGATGCCGCGCTCCTTGACCATATCGCGCAGCTTGTCGCAGATTTCTACCGCGGTCTCCGCGCCCATATCGCCCATGATCATCGTTTCCTCGAGCTGCTCAAAGAGCTCCTCGTCGATCTTCGTGAACGAGCCGAGCATCCGGCGCAGACCCTTCATCAGGTTGTCGCGCGTCTTTTTCAGTCCGTCACGGATTTTTTGAATAATGCCCATGTTGTAACACCTCAATTTGCGTTTATCATTCGCAGCAGCTTCTGTTGATTCGTTTTCAAGTATCTAATCTTACTGTCTGCCCTAAGCACAGTAGATAGTCATACAGATTCTTCGCCTGCATCGCTCCGCTTTATTCGGTGACAGCGACGCCGTTCTGATCGAGCCGCAACAGACGGGAAACGCCGTCCTCCTGCATCGTGACGCCGTAGAGGACATTGGCTTCGTCCATTGCCGAACGGCGGTGCGTGACGACAACAAACTGTACCTTGCCGAAGAAATGCTTGAGATACTGCGCGTATTTGCGTACATTTACCTCATCGAGCGCCGCGTCGATCTCATCGAGGATACAGAACGGCGCCGGACGCAGCTTCAATATCGCAAAATAAATACAAATCGCAACAAAAGACTGCTCACCGCCCGAGAGTGAGATCAGATTTTTGATAACCTTGCCCGGCGGCGCGACCTTGATCTCAATACCGGATTCGAGAATATGCTCGGGATCGGTCAGCTCGAGCGACGCAGAACCGCCGCCGAACAGCTCGACGAAAATCTGCCCGAAATACTGGTTGATCTTCGTGAAGCTCTCCTGAAAGATCGTGCACATGTCCGCCGTAAGCTGCGCAATGAGCTGCTCCAGCTCGGTTTTCGCGGTCTCGATGTCCTTGATCTGCCCCGTCATGAAGCCGTAGCGCTCGGAGACCTCCTTGTACTCATCGACCGCCGCGACATTGACCGAGCCAAGTGCACGGATGCGGTTTTTAAGCGAACTGAGCTGCTTTTCCGCCTCGCCGACATTCTCAATCGGCTCTGCCTGCTGCTCCGCCTCGGAGCGTGTCAGCTCATAGGAATCCTGCAAGCGGAAGATGAGATCGTCGATCTCCTTCTGTACATTATTTTTGCGCTCCTCGACACGGGTGCGCTCGAGCGACTGCTTCTCTCTGGCATCACGGAGGCCGTCCATGCCCTTGCGCAGATCGTTTGTATAGCGCTCCTTTTCATCGTGGATGCGGCGCAGCTTGCCGATCTCCTCCTGCATGCCGGTGATCGCGGCGCGTCTTGCCTCCTGACCGTCAGTCAGTTCCTTGATCGTCTGCTGCTTGACTGTGATATTCTTCTGCTCGAGCCGGATGCTGTCTGCGATCTCGGCGAGCCGGTCAGCAGCCTGCTCCATATTCTGCGCCATGGTAATACGGCGGTGACGCTCGGTTTCGATGTCCTTTGCAAGCTCCGCCTGCCTGATTTTCTGATCGGCGATCTGCTGCGAGAGCATATTCTGCTCGCTTTGCAGCATCGTCTGCGATTCGGAATCAGACTGCAATTTTTCAGCAGCTGCTTTGATTTCCGATTCGAGTGCAATGCGCTTCTCCTCGGCTTCCGCTTTGGATTTTTCAAGCTGCGCGATCTTCTCATTCAGCCTTGCACGCTGCTCCGCTTCATTCTCCTGCCATGCGCGGTCGGATGCCGCACGGACACCGATTGCCGCGAGCTGCTGCTGCAAGTCATTCTGCTCCGCCTGATATTCGGTGATAAGCGCCTGTGCGCCCTCAATATCGGTCAGCAGCTTTGCCCATTCCGCCTTACGCTTTGCCGCGTCGGCTTTGA
>CAMHUJ010000102.1 GCA_946188175.1 uncultured Ruminococcus sp. | reverse complement strand
CCCATGGAAAATCCGTGTGCGCCCGCATCGTGAATATACAGCAGATCGCCGATCTCCACCGGCGGCAGCATCCGGTCAACCGCAAATTTATCATTGTTCTCACAGAGTCCGCCCGTCACATCGCAGAGATAGGTGCAGGGTTCGTCCTCCTTGCCGAGGACCGTAATATGGTGATACGCACCGTACATTGCCGGACGCATCAGGTTCGCGGCACAGGCATCGCAGCCGACATATTCCTTGTAAATATGCTTTTTGTGCAGCACGCGCGTGACCAGTGCGCCATACGGACCGAGCATGAATCTGCCCATTTCCGTGAAAATCGCAACATCGCCGAGCCCTGCCGGAACCAGTATCTCCTCATACACCTTACGGACACCCTCGCCGATCACAAGGATATCATTCGGCGTCTGATCCGGCTTGTATGCAATGCCGACACCGCCGGAGAGATTGATGAAACGGATATCCGCGCCGGTCTCTTTTTTCAGATCGGCAGCAAGCTGAAACATCTGCCGCGCAAGCGTCGGATAATATTCATTCGTGACGGTATTCGAGGCGAGAAATGCATGAATGCCGAAATGCTTTGCGCCCTTCTGCATCAGCCTGCGGAAGCCCTCAAACATCTGATCGCGCGTGAAGCCGTATTTTGCATCCTGCGGCTTATCCATAACGAATGTTGAGATCTTGAAATCGCCGCCCGCATTGAACCGGCAGCAGATCGTTTCCGGAATGCCGGTCAGCTTGTCAAGATAATCAATATGCGTCAGGTCATCGAGGTTGATATACGCGCCGAGCTGATACGCAAGCTGATAATCCGCGGCAGGCGTGACATTCGATGAAAACATGATGTCGCTGCCGGAGAATCCGCAAGCATCCGCCATTTGCAGCTCGGTCAGCGAGGAGCAGTCCACGCCGCAGCCCTCCTCCTGCAATATTTTGAGGATAAACGGATTCGGCGTCGCCTTCACGGCAAAATATTCGCGGAAGCCCTTGTTCCATGCAAATGCCTGCTTCACGAGCCGTGCGTTTTCGCGGATGCCGTGCTCGTCATAGATATGAAACGGCGTCGGATACTGCGCTGCGATTTCCTCCGCCTTTTTTTTCGTCAGAAACGTTGTTTTCTTCATTGTCTTTCTCCTATTCCTTACAAATAACAGCTAATTGAACATACATAAAAACATTTTTCGATGCTTGATCCTTACCATTCAGCAAAAGCGTATTATTTCCGCTTTATGATTGGAAAGAAGTATCCGCTTCGAGGATGCGATTACGGAATGGGTGCTTCTCTATAGGTCAGCTAGCTGACCGAAAGCACACCAAGCCCGCAGGCGCTTGATACGCAAAGGGTGTTTCGATCTCTGCGGAGATCGACCAGAGACTCTGTCTCTGGACTCTGCAAACTTTTGAAAAAGTTTGATCAAAACTTTAATTATGGATGTGCGCAACACACTTTTACAATCGCCTGCTTACAAATAACAGTATCCCATTACAATGCAGCCAGATATGCCGCAGCCTTTTCGACAGTCTCCCGCGTGCCGAACGATGAGAACCGCAGCCAGCCCTGTCCTGCCGTACCGAAGCCGACACCCGGCGTACCGGCGATGCCGTAGGTATTCAGCAGAGAATCGAAATAATCCCACGAATCCGCCTGATTCGGACACTGCATCCAGACATACGGCGCATTCTCGCCGCCGACCGAATGAATCCCTGCCTTTGTCAGTGCCGCCTTGATGATCCGCGCATTCTCCATGTAATAATCAATATCCTGATGAACCGCTGCGAGTCCCTCCTCAGTGAAGACCTTTGCAGCGGCACGCTGGATGATATACGAGGTGCCGTTATACTTGGTCGCCATGCGGCGGAACCACATATCATGCAGCGACGCTTCAAATTGCAGCGTGCGCGGGACGACCGTCCAGCCGCAGCGTACACCGGTGAATCCTGCGGTCTTTGAGAGCGAATTGATCTCGATTGCGCAGGTCTCCGCACCCGCGATCTCAAAGATGCTGTGCGGCAGCTTCGGGTCACGGATATATGCCTCATATGCCGCATCAAACAGGATCAATGCGTGATTCTTCTGTGCATATGCAACCCATTCGGCAAGCTGTTCCTTCGTATACACCGCACCGGTCGGATTGTTCGGAGAGCAGAGATAGATAATATCCGCATGAACATCCTCGGAAGGCATCGGAAGGAAACCGTTTTCCTTCGTACCTGCTGCGAAAATCACGCGGCGTCCGGACATGATGCTCGTATCGTAGTAAACCGGATAAACCGGATTCGGCAGCAGCACCGTGTTATCCGCATCGAACAGATCGCAGAGATTGCCGAGATCGCATTTTGCACCGTCGCTGATGAACACATCCTCCGCATCGACCGCAATGCCGCGCTTGTGATAATACGCCGCAATCGCTTCACGGAGAAACGGCTCGCCCTGCTCGGCACCGTAGCCGTGGAAGGTCTCCGCATGGGACATATCCTCCGCAGCAGCCTTCATTTCATCGGTGATGATCTTCGCCAGCGGACGGGTCACATCGCCGATGCTGAGCTTTAATAATTCGCGCGCCGGATTTGCCGCCTGAAACGCACGGATGCGCTTTGCAACCTCCGAAAACAGATAATTTTGCTCTAATTCGAGCGCATGATGATTGACTTTCATGTTTGCCTCCTCAGACATCTATTTCGCCGGTGAAGATCAGCACGGCTTCACCGGTCATAATGACCGCTTCCTCGGTATACCGGACGACCAGATCGCCGCCGTTCAAATGCACCGTGACATCGGTATCGGACTTGCAGAAGCCGTTTTTCACCGCTGCCGCAACGGTCGCGCAGGCGCCCGTGCCGCAAGCCATTGTCTCGCCGGAGCCACGCTCCCAGACGCGCATCCGCAGCGTGTGATCGTCAATGACCTGCACGAACTCCGTATTGACCTGCTCCGGAAATGCCGGATGATGCTCAAATTCCGGTCCGATTGCCGCCAGATCAAGCAGCTCGGGATTATCGCCGAATACGACGCAGTGCGGATTGCCCATGGATACGCAGGTGACGGTATACGCGGTGCCTGCAACGGTCAGCGGCTTTGCGATCATCTCCGCGTCGTCGTGCAGAACAGGAATCAGCTTCGTATCAAAAATCGCTCTGCCCATATCGACCGATGCGCGCGTCACCACGCCGTTCTGCGTTGTGACGGTAACGGTACGCAGACCGCTTTTCGTCTCAATGACGATCTCCTTTTTCGGGCAGATCCCGTTATCATAGAGATATTTTGCGACGCAGCGGATCGCGTTGCCGCACATATTGCCTTCGCTGCCGTCGAGATTGAACATCCGCATTTTTGCATCCGCACAGTCGGAGCTTTCGATCAGAACAAGCCCGTCGCCGCCGATGCCGAAATGACGGTCGGACAACTGAACCGACAGCGATTCCGGCGCAGATACGCGCTTTTCCATACAGTTCACATAGATATAATCATTGCCGCAGCCATGCATTTTCACAAACGGGATGCGGCGCTTTGCCGTGCGCAGAGAGTTCATATTCATCAGCTCCACATTGGAATCCCGATAGCCCGTGTGCAGACAGTTCGCAACTGCCGCCGCGGTATCGGTACAGGTCAGGCATGGGATGCCGAGCTCGACCGCCTTCTTGCGGATCTTCGCGCCGTCGCGTGCAGCCATGCGCGCATTCGCATCCGTAGATACAATATAGCGGATCGTACCGTCCTCCATGCGTGAAAATGTTTCGGTATCGCCGGAGTGCAGCTTCTTCAGTTTGTACACCGAAAGACCGGCTTTTTCCAGCGCATTTGCAGTGCCCTCGGTTGCGTACAATTTGAAATCAAGCCTTGCGAATTTCCGCGCAATTTCGACGATATCCGGTTTATCCGCATCGCAGACCGTCAGAAGAACGCCGTTCGTTTTCTTCCCGTTTTCTTCGAGCCGGTAGCCAGCCGCGCGCAGTCCCTTGTAGAGCGCTTCGGTCAGCGTTTTGCCGATGCCGATGACCTCGCCGGTCGATTTCATTTCGGGACCGAGCTGCGATTCGCCGCCGATCTTCTGGAATGAAAATACAGGCACCTTGACCGCGGTAAAGGGCGGCGTTCTGTAGTAACCCGTGCCGTATTCCATTTCGCTGAGCTTCTCGCCGAGGCAGACGCGCATCGCACAGTCGCAGAGCGGCAGACCCGTCAGCTTGCTCATGAACGGAACGGTTCTCGATGCACGCGGGTTGACCTCGATCACATACAGCGACTGACCTTTGACGATATATTGCAGATTGATCAGTCCGACAGCATGTAATCCGAGGCAGATTTTCTTCGTATCTGTGAGGATTTTCTTTCGCATATCATCATCAATATGCACCGGCGGACAAATTGCGATCGAATCGCCGGAATGGACGCCCGTGCGCTCGATATGCTCCATGATGCCGGGGATGAGGATGTCGGTACCGTCACAGATCGCATCGACCTCGATCTCCGTGCCGCGGATATACTGGTCGATCAGCACGGGGTTGTCGATGCCGTCCTCGAGAATATGCTGCATGAACGCATATACGTCGTTTTCCTCGAAGGCGATGTTCATATTCTGACCGCCGAGCACATAGGACGGACGCACCAGTACCGGCAGACCGAGCGTTTTGACGGCATCCGCGGCTTCATCCAGCGTATTGACCGTGCAGCCGCGCGGGCGTTCGATTTGCAGCGATTCCAGCAGCGCATCAAACCGCTCGCGGTCCTCCGCCAGGTCGATGCTGTCCGCCGTCGCGCCGAGCAGCTTGTATCCGGCTTCCTCAATCGTGCGCGCAAGCCGGATCGCAGTCTGTCCGCCGAATGCCGTAACGACGCCGACAGGCTGTTCCAGCGCCAGAATCGAGAGCACATCTTCCGGCGTCAGCGGCTCGAAATACAGACGGTCGGCAGTATCAAAATCGGTCGAAACCGTCTCCGGATTGTTGTTGATCAGCACGACATCATAGCCTGCATGCTTCAGCACCTGCACGCAATGCACCGCGGAATAATCAAACTCAATGCCCTGCCCGATGCGGATCGGACCGCTGCCGAGCACGACGACCGTTTTGTGTGTTTTTCCTGCGAGAAAATGCGCTGCTTCGTTCGCTTCCGGCATCGCATCCGGCTGATAGACACCGTAAAAATACGGCGTTTCTGCTGCAAATTCTCCGGCGCAGGTATCGACCATGCGATAAACAGGACGGATGCGCTTTGCAGGCAGATCATGCTTCGAGATCGCTTTGATCGCTGCATCCGGATACCCGAAACGCTTTGCAGTCCGATAGATTTCATCCGTCACCGGCTCGGTCTCAAGTTTACATTCGATTTTGATCAAGGTTTCAATTTTGCTGAGGAACCATGCGTCAATCTTCGATAATGCGTGGATTTCATCAACTGTCATGCCGCGGCGGAAACCCTCAGAAACTGCGAACAATCTGATATCATCCGCATGAATCAGATGCTCCCGCAGCTTGTCATCGGAAACGCTGCGCAGATCACGGACAAGCAGTGCACTGTGCTTGACCTCCGCGCCGCGCAGCGCTTTCAGCAGCGCCGATTCAAAGGTATCGGAGATCGCCATGACCTCGCCGGTCGCCTTCATCTGCGTGCCGAGCCGATGCGATGCACCGGCAAATTTCTCAAACGGGAACTTCGGCATCTTGACCGCAACATAATCCAAAGCAGGCTCGAATGCAGCGGTCGTTTTACCGGTCACTTTGTTTGCAATTTCGTATAAGCGATAACCGACTGCGATCTTTGCAGCAACCTTTGCAATCGGATAACCGGTCGCCTTCGATGCAAGCGCCGAGGAACGCGATACACGCGGATTGACCTCGATCACCGCATATTCAAATGAATCCGGATTCAAAGCGAACTGACAGTTGCAGCCGCCTTCAATTTTCAGTACCTCCGCGATTTTCAATGCGGAAGTACGCAGCATCTGATACGCTTTGTCCGAAAGCGTCACAGCCGGAGCAATGACAATCGAATCACCGGTATGAATGCCGACCGGATCAAAATTCTCCATGGAGCAAACGGTAATTTTGTTGCCGTCCGCATCGCGCACGATCTCAAATTCGATCTCCTTCCAGCCAGCAATACAGCGCTCCACAAGAATCTGATGAATCGGTGAAAGACGCAGACCGTTCTCCGCAATATTATCAAATTCCTCGGCAGATTCTGCAATACCGCCGCCCGTTCCGCCGAGCGTAAATGCCGGGCGGATGATCACCGGAAAGCCGATTTCTGCCGCAATTTTGCGCGCCGTATCCATATCCTCCGCAATGCCGGACGGAATGCACGGCTGACCGATGCTGTCCATGGTCTCCTTGAACAGCTTGCGGTCCTCCGCACGCGCGATTGTCTCCGGATTCGCACCGAGCAGCCGGATACCGTTTGCAGCAAGGAAGCCGCTTTCGGCAAGCTCCGCGCAGAGATTCAGTCCGGTCTGACCGCCGAGTCCGGAAAGGATGCTGTCCGGTTTTTCTTTCA
>CAMHUJ010000101.1 GCA_946188175.1 uncultured Ruminococcus sp. | reverse complement strand
CGGAAGGCGTATTGCTCCGCTCGACCGAAAGATGCAGCTCGGTCATGCCGGAATCCTTTGCGATTCCGAGGAGCTGCTGCAGCATCTCCGTTGCATAGCCTTTGCGGCGCGCCGTCGGGCGGACGCTGTAACCGCAGTTGCCGAAATCACGCAGAAAATCATTCAGCGTATGCCGCAGATCAATGATCCCGACGATCTCCCCCGTATCATCCGCCGCGAAAAATGTATCCGTCACCACCCAGTCCGGATTGACGGTTTCGGGGCTCGTATTTTTTGTGACCGATTCGAGCCATGCATCATAATCATCGGTCTGATCGAGCAGCTCGCTGCCGTTGATCACCTGCTCACCGTGATCAAAAAAATCCTGCCGGAAGGCAAGCGCCTGCGCCTTATGCGCGGCAGACGGTCGGATCAGTTTCATGCAGTATCTCCTTTTGCTGTGCTAAAGCCGGAAAATGTATCATATACATCAATTATAGCACACAGGATTTGCAATGTCAATCGGACGGGAGGGCGGCTATGCGCATCACGGCGATCTATGTCCGGCAGTCTGTGGAGCGTCCGGACAGCGTCAGCCTCGAAACGCAGGAGGCGCTCTGCCGCTCGGAGCTGCCGCCGGAAACGCCGGTCACGGTCTACAGTGATGCGGGCTATTCCGGCAAGAATACCGCGCGTCCGGCGCTGCATGCGCTGATGCAGGCAGTGCAGGACGATACAATCGGGACGGTGCTCGTCTACAAGCTCGACCGCATCAGCCGGAATCTTGCCGATTTCACGCAGCTGCTCCGGATTTTCGCCGCGCATCGGGTCGAATTCCGTTCGCATACCGAACGCTTCGAGACCGCGTCCCCGCTCGGGCAGGCAATGCAGAGCCTGCTCATGGTATTCGCACAGCTCGAACGCGAAACGATCAGCGGCAGAGTCCGCGATGCCGCATTTGCGCGCGCAAAACAGGGACTCAATACCGGCGGTCCGCCCCCTGCCGGATTTCAGCGCATTCCGGCGGAGATCGGCGGCATCCGCACGCAGATTCTCTCGCCGGATGCCGATGCACCGCTTGTCGCGGAAGGGTTCTCCGTATATTTGCAGGGCAGCGGTTCCCTCTCTGCCGTCAGCCGATGCTGGAATGATGCCGGATTCCGGACGCGCCGCGGCGGGATATGGCAGCCGCATACCGTCTGCCGCGTGCTGCGCAATCCGGTCTATGTGCAGGCGAATGCCGCGGTCTATGCGTATCTCTCGGCAAACGGGGCGGCGCTCTGCATACCGGAGCCGCTGCCGCCGCAGCATGCGGTTCTGCTCTATGCCGACCGCCGTATCTGCCGCAGCCGCCTGACCGATCTCCGCGGGGTCTATGCGATCTGTGCGCCGCATCGGGGGATTGTCGCGCCGGAGCTCTGGCTCGGCTGTCAGAAAAAGCTGACTGCCTCCCGACAGCGGCGGACGCAGGGCAGCGGTCAGAAAACATGGCTCAGCGGCAGAATCTTCTGCATGCAGTGCGGCAGTGCGCTGACAGCCGTCCGCGGCAGACATGCGGATTATCTGATCTGCTGCGGCAAAAAGCGCGGTATCTGCGGCGGAACCGGTGCCGTATGGCGCGTTGCGGCGGCGGAAAAGCTGGTCGGCGATCTGCTCGCGGAACGGCTCCGGATGCTCGCGGATTCCGCCCTGCCGGATACACAGCCCGAGGATGATCCCGCGATGCAGGCGCTGATTCTCCGGCGCGGCGCGCTGCTCCGGCAGATGACCGACCCGAACGGCGGTGATCTCACCCTGCTGACCGAAGCTGCCGCACAGCTCTCCGCGCAGATCGCCGCCCTGCGGACATCCGCCGCTGCCGCCGTCACCCGTCATATGCATCTGCCGGACTGGGATACCTGCGATTTTGCGCAGCGGAAAACAATCGCACAGATTCTCCTGCACTGCGTCGCGGCGGAGGGCAATACGCTGCATGTATTCCTTGCATGAACCGGAAGGAGGGCTTATTCTGGAAATGCTCCTGCGGCTGCTGACGCCGCACAATCTGCTCCTGCTGCTGGCAGGTGCCGCCGTTCTGCGGATGAGTGCGGAATATCTGCGGCGGAAGACCGACCGTCTTCCTGCGTTTCTGCTCGGCACGGGCAGCGGCATCGCAGCGCTCCTGCTGCTGCATTGTTACGGTGATGCAGTCGGATTTGCGCCGCCGCTCACGGTTTATACGCTGTTTGTCTCCGCGGTCGCCGGAATCCCGGGCGTACTTCTGCTCTATCTGTTTCAAATCATCTAAGCGGGCAGGCAGCCCTGCATGTATCCGTCCGCCGGCAGTTTGCAGATTGATTCGCTTCCAGCTTTTATATGTACTGCAAGCCTTGCATTTTCGGAGATAATATGCTATAATAAGAATAATTCTGACCGAAAGGATGTTAAAATACATGGATTGGGAATTTCAATTCTTAAACTGGATTCAAAACAATCTCCGCAGCGAAACAATGGATAAGATCATGCCGATCATCACGAAATTCGGCGACGGCGGCATCTTCTGGATCGCCGTGACGCTGCTGCTGTTCATCCCGAAGCGCACACGCAAATATGCGCATGTTTCGGCGCTGGCACTGATCTTCTGCGTGATCGGCGGCAATGTGATTCTCAAGAATCTGATTGCAAGACCGCGCCCCTTCTGGCTCGAAAACGGCAATCCGCTTGCCATGATCGGCATTCAGGGCAACCCGCTTGAGCGGCTCTATATCCGCGACAGCGCCATGGTCGTGCCGGAGGGCAGAACCGTGCTCCAGCTGCTCGTCAAGGCACCGACGGACTTCGCCTTCCCCTCGGGTCATACGCAGGCATCCTTTGCCGCTGCGACCTCGATCTGCATGTGGAAGCGCAAATGGGGCATTCCGGCGCTCGTGCTGGCTGCACTCGTTGCCTTCTCGCGCATGTATCTCTATGTCCACTATCCGACGGATGTGCTCGGCGGTTTCCTGTTCGGCGTCGGCTATGCGCTGCTCGGACTGGCGATCTGCAACAAGCTCTTCCGCAAAAAGACATGGGACGGCTGCGAAGGCGCACGCCGTCTTGCAAGAAAAAGACAGAAGCAGGCAGAGGCTGCTGCCGCTGCCGCAAAATAATCCATACGGCAGAAAAGCCGCGGATTCCGCTCATACGGTCGGATTCCGCGGCTTGATTGATATACCGATCTGCCGCCCTGAAAAAATTTTTTTGAGAAAATCAAAAAAAGACTTGACAAATCAGAATGTCTCTGCTATAATAGGAACATAAAACATAGCATGCAGATAGGTTATATGGGAAAATCAGACAGGAGGCAGACAGAATATGCAGAAACGATGTTGCGGCTGTACCCTGCGGTACAGGAACCGCGTATCATAACCGTCAAGTATCAGCGGCAGATTCCGCTGTATCAGAAGCAATCATTTTTATATTGAAAAGGAGATTCTTATTATGCGCGTTTATCAGAAAATTACCGACCTGATCGGCGGCACCCCGCTGCTGGAGCTCGTCAACACCGAAAAGGCAAATCAGCTTTCCGCAACCATTCTTGCAAAGCTGGAATACTTTAATCCGGCAGGCTCTGTCAAGGACAGAATCGCAAAGGCGATGATCGACGACGCAGAGGCAAAGGGTCTGCTCAAAAAGGGCAGCGTCATCATCGAGCCGACCTCCGGCAATACCGGTATCGGTCTTGCATCCGTTGCTGCGGCACGCGGCTACAGACTGATCATCACCATGCCGGAAACAATGAGCATTGAGCGCCGCAACCTCATGAAGGCATACGGCGCGGAGCTCGTGCTGACCGACGGCACCAAGGGCATGAAGGGCGCAATCGCAAAGGCAGAGGAGCTTGCCGCGGAGATTCCGGACAGCTTTATCCCTTCGCAGTTCACGAACCCTGCCAATCCGGCAGCGCATGAGGCTTCGACCGGCGTCGAGATCTGGAAGGATACCGAGGGCAAGGTTGATATCTTCGTCGCAGGCGTCGGCACGGGCGGTACGATCAGCGGCACGGGCGCATATCTGAAGAAGCAGAATCCGGATGTCAAGGTCGTTGCCGTTGAGCCGAAGGGCTCGCCGGTGCTCTCCGAGGGTGTCTCCGGCAAGCACGGCATTCAGGGCATCGGTGCAGGCTTTGTGCCGGATACGCTCAATACGCAGATTTACGATGAGGTCATCACCGTGACGAATGAGGATGCATATGCAACCGGCAGAGCCATTGCACGCACCGAGGGTGTCCTTGTCGGCATCTCCTCCGGCGCGGCAGTCTGGGCTGCAATCGAGCTTGCAAAGCGTCCGGAGAACAAGGGCAAGACCATTGTCGCGCTGCTGCCGGATACCGGTGAGCGCTATCTCTCGACGCCGATGTTTGACTGAGCCAACAAATATCGACGTATAAAAACAACCCCGACGGTCATACGCAAATTGACCGTCGGGGATTTTTGTTTATCCGAAAAGATAGGTGCCGTCCGCTGTTTTGATCATCATGATCTCATTGCCGCTGACAACCGTCACAGGCTCCTCGTCGCCTGCATACAGCGCTTGCAGCGAGAACTGCACATCGCGGATCTCCTCCGCATTCTTCTTGCATTCTTCGATAAATTTGTCGTCGATGATACCCGCACCCTTGAACGCATCAAAGAAGCCGTCCAGATCGAGCTTCTCCTCCGGATAATACGAAAGATGCAGCGAGGTCAGCTTCCAGCTCTCATAGCCGTCCTCATCAAACCGCTTGCAGAGCTTCTCGAAATTCGCCTCCGGTGTGGTATCCTGCGTTTTCAGATATTCCGTATAGGATTCCATATAGGGCGGATACATCGTCTTGCAGTAGGCATCAAAATCCTTCTGCTCGATCGCGGTGAAATAGGTTCGCAGCGTGTCGCAGTAGACGGCGTCCACATCCTCCGTGACGATGTTCAGACCGTCCTCTCCGCATTTTTCCGCCGCAGACGCAGCGCCCTCCTCCGGCTTCTGCGCATTTGTGCCGCTGCATCCGGTCAGGCAGAGCGCAGCCGCCAGCAGTCCGGCAGCAATCAGTCGTTTCATTGTATACCCCTCCGTTTAATACATCAGATATCATTCTGATACTGAATGGCATAGAGCGTTTCACCAGTCAGCGTATCCGGCGTCTCGGTTTTATTGCCCGAGCCTTTTTTGTCCACATGCCGCGTCAGGGTCAGCTCACAGAGATGCTGTGTATCATCCGAGACCGGCTTTTCGCCCTTTTCATTCGCAAGCTGATCGAGCTGCAAAGCAAGTGCATCCCTGCCTGCGGATTCGCCGAGCTTTGAGACCATATCCGTGATCTCGATATAGCTGTAATCGAAATCATAGCCGAAATACTCCCTGATCGCATCATAGGTGCTGTCCGCAAGTGCCTGATCGTCCACCTTGCCGCCGTAGACCTCCTCCAGCTGATACGCATGATACAGCGGAAACATCACAGAACCGAGCGCTTCGCCGTCCTTGCTTTCGATTGCGTGATAATAGGTATAGATTTTCTCCACAAGCGCATCTTCCACAAAGCGCTTGTCATAGGATATGGTCATGCTGCGGCTGGTATCCTCGGAAACGGTCGAGCCGTAGGGCATCTGATCGGAAGTGATATTCTCCTCCTGCTTTGCGGATTCGCCGCAGCCGGTCAGCGAACATGCCGCCAGCAGCAGCGCACCTGCCGCTGCAAATAATCTTTCTTTCATCCGATGATCTCCTTTCAGATCATGCTTCTTCGAGCACGATCAGCTGCTCCAGCAGTTCATCCTGCCGCAGACGGATCTCCTCGAGTCTGCTGCAAACCTGCTGCATCTTCTCATAATCGCCCGCAACGGATTCATCCGAGAGCGATGCCTGCAAAGCATCCTGCTCTGCCTGCAAATCGTCGATCTCCTGCTCGGTCTTTTTGATCTCGGCGCGCCGTTTCGCTTCGAGACTGCGCTGCTCCTTTGAGCGGTAGCCTGCCTTCTGCGCCTCGGCAGCCCTGCGCTGCTTTTCCTCGGCGGCGGCTGCCTGTTCGGCTTCCGTGCGGCGGCGAATCTGCTCCTGATAGGCGGAGAATTTCCCCTTGAAGGGTGTCAGTGTACCGTTTTCGAGGACAAAGAGCTGATCGGCAAGCCGTTCCAGCAGATAGCGGTCGTGGCTGACGAACAGAATCGTGCCGTCGAATTCGCTGAGTGCCTGCTCGAGAATCTCTTTTGTCGTCAGATCGAGGTGGTTCGTCGGCTCATCGAGCAGCAGGATATTGCCGTGCTCGAGCATGAGGATCGCAAAGCAGAGCTTCGCGCGCTCACCGCCGGAGATCACGCCGGTCTCCTTGAAGACATTTTCGCCGGTCAGACGCACCTGTCCGAGCAGACTGCGCACCTCAAAATCACTGAGCGCCGGATAGCGGTCATGCAGCTCATCGAATACGGTCGCATAGGGATTCAGGCTTTCGCTCTCCTGCTCAAAGCAGCCGAGCCGCGTGCCGGCTGCCCAGCGGACAAGTCCCTTATGCGGCAGGATATTCCGCAGCACCTTGAGCAGCGTCG
>CAMHUJ010000100.1 GCA_946188175.1 uncultured Ruminococcus sp. | reverse complement strand
TCATTTCATTGATTGCGCTGTCAATCTCATCGAGCACAGGCTCCGCCGCCTGCTCGGCGACTTCTTCAACCGTCTCGACAGCAGGCTCACCCGTCATTTCATTGATTGCGCTGTCAATCTCATCAAGCACAGGTTCTGCGATCTGTTCAATAGTTTCCTCAACCGTCTCGGCAGCAGGTGCAGCCTGTTCGACGATCTCAGCAGCCGGTTCAGCCGCCGGAATCTCCGCAGCAGGCGTCTCCTCCACAGGCGGATCAAAGAACGACAGCTTCACTCTCGGGCACTCGCGCACGATTTCCGCCGCACGGTCTGCAAATCTGCTCGGAATCACGATTTCCTGCAAATTCTCGCAGCCGATAAACGCGCGAACACCAAGGAACCGCAGCGAATTTGGCAGAACAATGCGTGTCAGACTCGGGCACTCAACAAATGCCGCAGGCTCGACAGCCAGCAACCCTTCCGGACAAATGACCTCTTCAAGCTGCTGCATTCTGACAAATGCACTCGTTCCGATCAGACGGACAGACGGTGCAAGAATAAACCGCTTCATTGAGGATTTGCCGAGCACGCCGTGATACATATAAGATGCGATAACCAGATAACCGTTCGGAACGGTCACTGTACCGTCAACCGGATCGAGCTCCGCCGCATCACTGGATGTCAGAATCCACGGGCAATCCGCGGTCAGCTGACGCACACGGACAGGTCTTGCATTGCCGAAATACATCAGAATAGAAGGCTCACGCATGAACAGCACTGCGGCTGCATCGCGGTCAAATTCCTCCGGCAGGAAGATATCACGCAGGCGCTCACAATCATAGAACGCTGCATAATCAAACTCCGTCAGCGCTTTCGGCACTGTCAGCGTCATCAGGCGCTGATTATATCCGAAGGCATAGCTGCAAAGCCGGATCACACCGAGCGGAATCTCAAATTTTGTCTGATTCGACATTTCGGAAAGTGCAAGCGGCGCGATAACCGGATGCATCCGCATCTCTTTCAGGCGATCATTGAAGTTTGTGCAGGCGCGGCTCAGTTCCAGCGTAAACATGCGCTGTTCACTGACAGGCTGGAGACGCGGTGCAACAACATTCATGATGCCGACACTGGGCTCCTGCTCATAATGCTTCATCTGTCCGGACAGCCAGTTTACGATAATTTTCACCGGACCGTCGAGAATCGCAGGGAGCTGCTCCTCAAAGCGATTCGACAGCGTGATCGAATTGAGATTCGTACAGCCGGAAAGCGCGCAGTCTCCGATTTTTTCAACCGATTCCGGAATCCGCAGGCTGACAAGCGTATTACAATTCGAGAATGTATTTTCATTGATCGTGCGCAGCGTCTTCGGCAGACGAATCTGCTCATACTGGCAGGGTGCTGCAAATGCATACGGTCCGATGTAGGAAACAGAATCCGGCAGAACCAGACGGAACGGTCCGGTGCAGCCCGTAAATGCGTTCATTTCAATAATCTGGAGACCGTCCGGAATAATGATATGACGCGCTGCCTCCAGTCCCGCAAAGGCATATGCCGTCACACGGCGCACACTCTTCGGCAGGATCACGGTCGTCAGCATATGTTCGGGTTCTTCTGCGCGAAGATCAAGCTCCTTCGCGCAGTACGGTGCAATCGCGGTATAACCCTCCGGAATCTCAAGAATATGATTCCGGACGATCAGCTTCTTCATTTTCTGCGCCGTCAGAATATCGTCATACTGTTCCATAAGATCCGCAACCGTTTCGATGCGCGGTCTGGCAAGAATCTTCTTCTTCGGCCAGTGCAGGCGAATCTCCGGACGGAACAGGAACAGATCAACCGCTTTTCTGTCGGGATAATCGGCAGGCAGATAGACATCCGTCAGTCTGGTACAGCCGGAGAACGCATCCGGTTCGACCTCGGTCAGCGAGTTCGGGATTTCCAGTGCCATAAGACGCGGACAATCCCAGAACGCCTGCGATTCCACTCTGCGGACACCCTCCGGAATCTCAAACCGTTCGCCGCCGTCCGCACCGCAGAATGCCCGGCTGGTAATCACGGTATATTTTTTCAATGCATTGCTGCGCTCAACCGGACCTGCAAGTCCCTTGGAAACCTCATGCGAGAAAATACTATCCGCGCTGTCGTATTCTCCGCTGTGAACGGGTACGAACGGAACAGACTGATCAAATGCGGCTGCCGGATAGGATGCTGCCGGCTGTACCGGTGCCGCATCGGCAACCGGCTGCGCTGCCGGAGCAGGAGCTGCAAATTCATTCACCGGCTGCGGCATACCGACAGGTACAGCCGGTGCAGGCTGCGGAGCAACAACAGGGGCAGGCTGCGGAACAGCAGCAGCCTCAGGCGGCACACTGCCTGCATCGGCGCCTGCGGCAGCATTCCGGTTCAGGGACATCTGTGCAACTGTCGGCGGCAGACCGTCTGCATGCACGCCGGTTCCGCCGGAAAGCGCATCCACCTTCTGTTGGAGCTCGGGAATGACATCGAGCTTTTCCTGCACATTCATCAGTGCATCCGCCATTTCACGAAGCTGGCTGACATCGCTTACCTGCTCGGCAAGGACATCCACCTTCTCCTGAATGCCGGAGATTTCCTCAACCTTCTGCTGAAGCTCAGGAATCACGCTGACCTGCTCCTGCACGGCAGAAATCGTCTCCACCGTACCACTGACGTCATTGATTGCCTGAATCTTCTCCTGTACACTGTCAATCGCCTCGATCTTTTCCTGCACATGCTCAATTTTTTCCTGTGCACTGTCAATCGCGTCAATTTTCTCCTGTACATGCTCCAGTGCACTGATTTTCTCCTGTGCGCTGTCGATCGCCTCGATTTTATGCTGCACGCCGTCGATTGCAGACACCTTCTCCTGAATATCGGAGATCGTACCTGCCATTTCCTTGAGACTGCCGACCGTCTCGACCGATGCTTTCAGATCGGACAGTTCATCGACCTTCTCGCGGATATCCTGAATCGAACCGACCGCTTCCTTGATCTCGGAGATCGAGTCAACCTGCTCCTTCACCTCAGAGAGCTCGGATGCAATCTGCGTGACATCGCCGATCTGCTCAACCTTGTTTTCCAGATCGGAAAGGCTGCGGACCTTCTCTTCAACGGTTTCCTGAATATCGGAAATATGCTGCATCTTCGACTGCATCTCGGTGAATTCGTCGATCTGCTTCTGGAGATTCTCAAGGGTTTCGGCAGAATTTTGCAGCGACTGCACTGCATCATAATTCTGCTGCATCTTGGAAAGATTGCTTTGCAGCTGCTCCAGCATTGCCTGATCCACCGGCACACTGCCCTCCTGCATGCCTGCACTGGCAGCAAGATTTTTCAGCTGCGACTGCATATTCGCAATCGAAATCTCAATCTGACGGACAGATTCCGGATCAATCTTCTTTTTGCGTCCATCCGCAAACGCAGACTGAATACGGATATCGGAAGGCACAGGTGCCTCTTCGGCCGGTGCTGCATTCTCCTCCGGCTCATCATCGTCGAAGGCAAGCTCCGGCAGGTTTTCATCATCATGCCAGTCCGGACGCGGCATACCCGGCTCCATCCATGTGATCGAAGGATTGGTGAGGTCGCCGAAAATGCGCTTCGTCTCATTCTGATCATGGACGATACGCGGCATATAGAGGATTTCCAGAGACGGGCAGTTGCCGAGCGTCGATTGCTTGAGCTTTTCGCATCCGGCAGGAATATAGAGTCTTTGCAGAGAACGGCAGTTCCAGAAGGCGCTGTGCTCGATCACCTTGACGGTTTCCGGCAGCTTGATGCTGCGGATCGCCGTACAGTCAGAGAATGCACCGGCACCGATCTTCGTAACATTCTTGCCGAATTTTACTCTGCGCAGCGCAAAACAGTTGCTCAGCAGTTCATCCGCAACAACCTCGAGCTGCGGCGGCAGCTTGATCTTTTCCAGCTTCGGCAGATTCATGAAGGCACCGGCACCGATCTCGCGGATCGTTTCCGGCAGCGTGATCTTTTTCAGGAAGCGGCAGTTTGCAAAGGCACAGGGATCAATGTATTCCGTTCCGGGCTGCACCTCGATCTCCTCGAGCGTCTGAATACACGCAAATACAGCCGGCGCGATCTTTTTGACCGTATTCGGAATCACAATCTTTTTGATGCCTCTGGTCGCAATACCCTTCATCGAATTCGGAAGGATTGTATGATAATTTGCAGGGATCACAAGCGTACCGTCCGGCGCGATCTGGAACATGGATGCGCCGCCGAGCGTCAGAAACCCCGAGCGCTCATCCATAATCTCCTGCACGGTCTTTCTCTTGGCAAACGGCACAACTCTTTTTCCGATTGAGAAGGTCTTGCCGAAAAACAGCGTCGCCGTCGGGCAGTGTGAAAACAGTTCCAGCGCCAGTTCTTCGTTGAAATCTGACGGAACCGTAATGGATTTCAGATTATTGCAGTCATAGAAACACCAGCGGTCAAACTGCTTCAGCGAGGAGGGAAGCGTCAGAACCTCGATCTGACAGGTATTCTTGAAGCTCCTTGTGTAGAAAGCATAACTTCCGATTCGGGTAATACCCTCAGGTATCACAAGTGATTTCACCTGTGAAAAGCCTGCAAGCGCACCGCTCCGTAAAATCGAACGGAAGAGTCACCTTTTCCGAATTTGTGCGGATCAGTCCCTTCGCATCCTCGCGTGTAAAAACACGTTGTGCCATGTGTCTCTGCCTCCTTTTCAGCAAAAAAATTGATAAAACATATTCTGCGAAAACAGCAAGATTATCAATTAGAATTATTATACCATTTTTCAGAAACAATTTCAAGTCTATTTTGTGATTTTCTACATTTTTTTGAAAAGAATAAAAAGAGACGCGCGGAAAAACCGTGCGTCTCTGGATAAATCATACAAAATCAGTCCAAATGTGCAATTCTGCGAAGAATCACAAGGACGTCATCGCCGGTGCGCTCACCGTCGCCGTTTGTATCCGCACGCGCAAGACCGATTGCGGTCATATTCGCGCCAGCGTCCTCAGCAACAAAGCGTGCGAGCAGTACGGCATCCGAAACGTCAACAGAACCGTCGTTGTTGATATCAAGCGGATCGCCCTTTGTTTCCTCAACGACAGCCTTGCTGACAACGCCGTCCACCTTGGTCAGAGCAGCGCTCAGCGTCAGCTCGGCAGGCTCTGCCTTGACGCCGCCGATATACAGGTCATATTTTGTCCCGACAGCAAGCTCCGGCGCGGAAATCAGAACATAGTCATACTTCTTGTTCGGATTCTTGGAGAAGACCGCAGTCTCCGTACCGGATTTTTTCAGCTCAATGCGCTGATCCTTGACAAGCTGCTCCTTCGCAGTCAGCAGGAATGCGGGCTGTGTGGATTCCGCGGAAACCTTGATCGAGTTATCCTTGACATCCGCCGCAGTCTGACCTTCCTTCATGACATCCTTCGTTGCGGTTGCAAAGACAGTGCCTCCGGTAATTTTGACGTCACCTGCGACATTCGTAATGCCGCGGTCGCCGTTCGCCTTGAGTTCGCCGCCGGAAATCTCAACAGCGGTCTCACCCTGCACGGCGTCATTGCCCGCCTTAATCTCGGTATCGCCGCCGGAAATCAGAATATCGCCCTTTGTGGACTTGATGCCGTCGCCGCTTGCGTTGACATCGAGCTTGCCGCCCTTGATTGTCACGGACTTTTTGCCGCGGATGCCGTCAGACGTCACGGATTTCACCTTGATATCGCCGCCGGTAATCTTGACATCGTCATTGCAGTGCAGACCGTGCTGATAATTCGCCTCAATGCGCAGCTTACCGTCACCGGCAGTGCCGCCCTTGATCGTGATATCATCCTTGGAATAGATTACCGCATTGGTATCCTCGGTATAGTTCTCGCCGTCATAGAGGAAATTCTCCGTGCCGTCCACAAGATTGATCGAGGTATTCTTCGCATTGATCACATAGACCGGTGCTGCCGTCAGACCGGTGATATTCACGCCGTTGAAGAACAGCTTGACAGTTTCCGCATCCGCGGTCGTATCGGCAATATTGACAATGATCTGACCGTCATTCAGCTTGCCGGTAAACTCATAGGCACCGGAAGCGGTAATCGTGATCTTGGAGCCGTCAACGGTCACATTCTTGCCTTCGGCAGTCGCCTTGGTCTCGCTCAGCATGATCTTCGCCGTCATTTCAACGGCTTCCTCTGTCGGAGCGGCTTCCTCCGCTGCACAGACCGGAAGAACCGGCATTGCACTCAGGAGGACTCCGGCGCTGAGAATAACTGCGCGCATTTTTCTGATTTTTTTCATATCTGATCATCCTTTCAAGTAAGAGTAGTGAAAGTCGGCGTTCCCCCTTCGCCATACAAGTTTAGTTTATCATAATCTGCGCCCGATGTCAATTACATAGACGCAATTCCGCAAAAAATAGCATTATTTTTCCGCAATTATTAAAGAATCTTTCAGATTATCCGTTTCATACACCGCAGCATGGATTTATTTTCAGAAATCTGCATTTTATGTCTTGCAATCTGCCGCATAAATCGTTATAATAATAAAGTATGCAAACTGCATCCGGAAAGGAGTATCGTCTTGGTTCTGAAGCATCT
>CAMHUJ010000099.1 GCA_946188175.1 uncultured Ruminococcus sp. | reverse complement strand
ATCACGTTCTCCCGCGGCGGCTCCGATATCACCGGCTCGCTCGTCGCAAGAGCGGTGCGCGCAGACATGTACGAAAACTGGACGGATGTTTCCGGCGTGCTGGTTGCTGACCCGCGCATCGTCAAGGACGCTGCCGTCATCAACACGATCACCTATGAGGAGCTGCGCGAGCTGTCCTATATGGGCGCGACCGTGCTGCATGAGGACGCGATCTTCCCGGTACATAAGGCGGGCATTCCCACCAACATCCGCAATACAAACGATCCCTCCGATCCCGGTACGATTCCGATGCACTGACCGGCTATACGATCACCGGTATCGCGGGAAAAAAGGGCTTCTGCGCGATCAATATTCAGAAGGCTATGATGAATGCGGAGCTCGGCTTCTGCCGCAAGGTGCTTTCCGTTCTGGAAGAAATGGGTATCTCCTTTGAGCACATGCCGTCGGGCATCGACACCATGTCGATCATCCTCGCGGAGGACGCGATCAAGGGCAGAGAAAAGACGGTGCTCTCCCGCATCCGCAAGGCCGTTGAGCCGGATGTCTGCGAGCTGGAGCACGGCATCTCCCTGCTGGCGGTCGTCGGTCGCGGGATGCGCAGAACGCGCGGTACCGCTGCAAGAATTTTTGCGGCACTGGCACATGCGCGCATCAATGTCAAGATGATCGACCAGGGCTCCAGTGAGCTGAATATCATCATCGGTCTGCTGGACGGTGACTTCGAGGAGGCTGTCCGCCGCATCTATGATATGTTCGTCAACAGCACACTGACCGAGTCCGGAGAGTAAGAAGCGTCTCCTGCGCTTGAGGGACTGCATTTGTTTTTATATCATGATAAGCCGCTTGATCCAAGCTGTAATAGCCGGATCGGGCGGCTTTGCTGTATATGCCCGTATATATGCGGCACGTATCACAGTGCCTTGCATTTTACACGGGTAATTTTTGAACGGTACGCAAAATGCAGGCAGATGCGTAATTTTCTTTGTGGAAAGAAAATCTGTAAAAGGGCTTGACAAATCTGTTTCTATGTGTTATACTGTATATACTGAAACATGTACAGTATAACACAGGAGCGCGCTATGAAAATTTATATCAAAAACAAATCCGATGTGCCGATCTATGAACAGATCGAGGAACAGATCCGGACGCAGATTCTGGAGGGGCAGACCGAGGAGAATGAACAGCTCCCGTCGATCCGCCAGCTTGCGAGAGATCTGAAAATCAGTGTCATCACGACAACGCGGGTTTATAACGATCTTGCGGATGAGGGCTTCATCATTTCCGTCGCGGGCAAGGGCTATTTTGTCGCGCCGCGCAACAATGAGCTGCTGCGCGAGCGGATGCTCTGCGATATGGAGGAGGCACTCGAACGGGCTGTCACAAGCGGCAGGAATGCAGGGCTTTCCGATGACGAGATCGCCGCTGCACTGCGGAAATTTATGGAGGAATGATTATGGAGAATATTCTGGAAATCAAAGAGCTGAACAAATCTTATGCGGATTTTGCACTGAAGGATGTCAGCTTTTCGCTGCCGCGCGGCTATATCATGGGCTTTGTCGGGGAAAACGGCTCCGGCAAGACGACAACGATCCGCTCGATCCTCAATATGGCAAAGATCGACAGCGGAAAAATCAGCGTGTTCGGGCTCGACAGCATTAAGGATACCGTTGCGATCAAGCAGCGGCTCGGCGTTGTGTTTGACAGCCTCTATCTCGCGGAGCATCTGAGCGTCAGGCAGATCGAGCAGCAGCTCATGCCGTTTTATTCGGAATGGGATACAAAGGAATTTCACAGCAAGATCAAACAATTCGGACTGCCGGAGGACAAGGAAGTCGGGTCGTTCTCCAAGGGCATGAAGATGAAGCTGATGATTGCCGTGGCGCTCTCGCACAATGCCGAGCTGATGATTCTCGATGAGCCGACGAGCGGTCTTGATCCGGTCGCGCGCGATGAGCTGCTTGATATTCTCGCGGAATACATCGAGGATGAAAAGCGCAGTGTGCTGTTCTCAACGCATATCACGGCAGATGTCGAGCGCGTCGCGGATTACATCACGATGCTGCACGGCGGCAGGGTCTGGTTCACCGGCACAAAGGATGAACTCGACGGAAAATATGTGCTGCTCAAGGGCGCGGAGGACGATCTGCCGGATGCGCTGCGTGAAAAATGCATCGGCTTCCATGCCTACCGCAACGGCTTTGATGCGATGCTTGATACGCAGTATCTCGATGAAGTCCCCGATGCGCTCGTGACCGAAAAAGCCAATATCGACGAGATACTGGTTTATATAGCAAAGGAGGCGCGCCATGAAAAATCTTCTGAATCTGATGCGGTTTGATCTGATCAGCGCGACCTGCTCTGCCGGAAACAAGCAGACAGCTGCGTATATTCTGATCGCGCTGGTGTTCCTGATTCTGGCTTTTTTCGGTATGCCGCTGATGATGCTGCTGCTGTTTGTCGGTGTGCTGATGCTCACCGCGCCGCTTCAGGGCATCGCGGAGAAAAACAATTTCAATAAGCTGTACGGCATTCTGCCGGTCCCGTTCCGGCAGGTTGTGCAGGCGCGCTTTCTGCTGATCTTCCTCAGCCTGTTCCTCTGCGAGATCGTGATCTTTCTGATCAGTTCGCTTTCCGAGCTTTTGCATGTCTACCGGTTTGATACATCGGATTTCGTCATCGGCATCCCGCAGCTGCTGATGTTCTGCGTCGGCATATTTGCATTCTTCGTGTCGGCGATGAGCTATTCGCAGATGATGCTCTGGATTCACGGGCAGGAAAATGAAATGAAGGTCATGGTTTATACGATGGCAGGGCTGTTTCTGACCGGCGGTCTGATCTTTCTGCTGATGTATCTGCACATCCTGCCGTCGCCTGCGCAGCTGTATCAGATGCTGCCGGAAACGACAGGCGGAAAGCTCGTGCTGTATGCAGTGCTGCATGTGCTCACTGCCGGAATCTGTGCGGCGTGCTGTCAGCATACGGTCAAAAAGCTCGCAGCGCGTGAACTGTAAACGGAAGGGGGATCCGATATGACAGATACAATCAAAAAACTGATCCGGCTCGATCTGATCGCACTCAGCGGCAAACAGAAGCGGCTGTTCCGGGTCATTCTCGTTCTGATGATCACAGGCATTGCGGGTGCGGTGCTGATTGATCCGTATGTGATGCTGCTCTGTGTGGATATTGCAGCCGGTATGCTGCCGCAGATGCTCTTTCGGACGGAGGAGAAGTCACATTCCTCGCGTGTATTCAGTCTGCTGCCGGTCGAGCGGAATCAGGTTGTTTCGGCGCGATACGTGCTGATGCTTTCTGTGACGCTGGTCATCAGTCTGGTGAGCGCGGTCGTGATGCAGATTTCGTATCATATCCATATCTTTCTGATGAAGAATTTTTACGATGATATCATCAGCATTTTAATGCCGGATGTCACGGAAGCGCTGACGATGCAGGGGATTTACAAGGCGGTGTTTGCCCTCGTATTTATGATCTTCATGGGGCAGATGGCGAAGCGGCTGCGCAAATATTTCCGTTCCGACGATACGGCTGCGGCAGAGGGTTCGCTGCGCAAGATTGGCAAAAAGCTGTTGATTCCGATTCTCATTTTTCTGCTGTTCCAGCTCGTGATTTTGGTGATCGGCAAGCCCGCGTACAAGATGCTGATTCGGATCCTCAGCGGACTCGGCAGCATCATTCTCACGCTGGCAAAGCTCGGAAACGGTACGGTCGTGTTTCTGATCTGTATTGCGGCAGGCTTCGGTCTGGCGGCGTTTCACTATACCGCAGCAGTGCTGGAATATGACGACAAGGAACTGTAAGGAGGCGTGCGGCATGAAACGAATCATACATAAAATCGCGGCATTCTGCTGCGCTGCCGGTATGCTCTGCACGGCGCTGACCGTTCCCGCATCGGCTGCGGAGAAGCAGAAGGAGCAGGAACAGGTGCAGAAGGAGGAGCCGATCATTTTCCCGTCCGGCAAGCCCTTTACGACATGGGAGGAAATCCGGAAGCTGCTCAGGGCGGAGAATGTGCAGGCAGATGCCGGCAGTCAGGATGAAACAAAGTACGGCGCGAGAGCATCGGCGATCTTTTACGGCGATCAGGTACTGAAAATCGAATGGGAAGGCATGGCAAATGTCGGGGACAATATTCCCGCAGATGAAAACACGGTCTTTGAGTGGGGCAGCATCACGAAAACGCTGATCTGGACGAGCGTCATGCAGCTGAAAGAGCAGGGGAAGATCGACCTGAATGCGGATGTCCGAGAATATCTGCCGGAGAATTTCTTTCAGCATCTTACCTATGACGACCCGATCACGATGCTCAATCTCATGAACCACAACGCAGGCTTCTGCGAGCAGGTTGCAAGTCTTTTTGTCTATGATGCTGCGAAGATCAGACCGCTCGGCGAGACATTGCAGGCAGCAGAGCCCGCACAGGTACACCGCCCGGGCGAGGTGACGTCCTATTCCAACTGGGGCGCGGCGCTGGCAGGCTATATCGTCGAATGCATCAGCGGTGAGACATTCAGCGACTATGTGCGGCATCATATTTTTGCGCCGCTCGGCATGGAGCATACGGCAATCGCGCCGGATTACAGTGACAATCCGTGGGTGCGGGAGCAGCGCATGAAAATGCACTGTTATCAGGCAAAAGCATTTGATACGCTGGTTGATGACAAGGGCGACTGCATCGGATACATTGAGCTGTATCCGGCAGGCTCGGCGACCGGCACGGTGCAGGATCTTGTGACCTATGCGCAGGCATTTGTCGCGGAGCCCTGTCCGCTCTTTGCAAAGCAGGAGACGCTGACAGAGCTGCTTTCGCCCTCTGCATATTACGGCGATACGGAGATTCCTTCGGTCTGTCACGGATTTTTCCCCGACGAATGCAAGGTGCGTGTCTACGGGCATGACGGCGGGACACTCGGATTTGCGTCGAATATGTGGTTCGATCCGGAATCGAAATTCGGCTTTGTTACAATGACGGCGATGTCCGGTTCGATTTATGAAATGGACGATGCAGGACAGTTCAGCTTCATCTTCGGCAATGCGGATATGAAGCAGTATGAAGACAAAAATCTGCCGGAACGTAAACTGAAGGACGGCTGGTATCTCTGGTCGCGCGATTCGCACGCAGGGCTTTTCAGCTATATGCCGCTTATGCGGGCAGTCAATCCGGCGAAGACAATGAAGAAGCCGGCAGTACCCTTCTCGGAGAAAGTCCTGCTTGCAGACGGTCTGATTGCGGAGGAGAAAACGCTCTCTGACGGCAGAGCCTGCTATCATCTGGACAGCATGGATTTGGTCGAGGAGCGGCATTTCCCATTGAAAATGTGTCTGCTGGCGGCATTTATTCTGCTGGCGGTCGTATCGTTCTTCCTGCTGCGCATCAAGCAGCTCCGGAAGAAGCACAACCGTCCGGAGACCTATACCGGCGTGAAGGTGATCTCGGCGGCACAGATCGCAAAGATCGTTTCGTTCCTGATTCTGATTATTCTGCCGAGCATTGCCTCTGCAAAGCATGGCTTGCCGCGTCCGGCTCTGATTGCGGCAGGCATTGCACAGATGATTTGTCTGGGACTGTGTGTTCTTGCGGCGCTGACCTCTGCTGTGACGATGTTCACCGGAAAGCAGAAGCGCACGAAGAATTATCAATACTGGCTGAATATCGTAGGCAATGCGGTGACAGTCGCGGCAATGGTTTTCTTCCAGATGTATCGTTTCTGGGGTATCTGAGCAGGCAGTGCCTGCATCCATTGATCTAAAGTCCGCCGACGGGCATAATGTGGAATGAAAATAGTTGTTCTTCTTTTGTTCAGTATGGTTGTGCAGTGAGAGAATGAGAATCTGAATTCTTATTCTCTCATTTTTTCTGCTTCACCCATTGTAATCCAACGGATAATGTGTTATAATTTGTATGTTAGGAGGTCGATATGATGCTTGCCAATGAAGAAAAGAAAGCGCGGAGAAAGCGCCGCAATCTCATCACGGGCATTGTCCTGATCATTCTGATCGTTGCCGGTTGTCTGCTCTTTCATTCGCTCGCGGTAAAGCATTACCGGAGCATGCTGACAGAAACGGGCTATGATCAGCCGGTTCCGGTCGGCGGTCATTCGCTCAATCTGCTGACATGCGGCAATGAAAACGGCAGCCGCCGGATCGTCTCGCTCGCAGGCTTCGGCTGCGGGGATACAAGCGTATCCATGCGGAAAATGACGGCAGAGCTGGAAAAAGACAATCAGCTCATTTTTCTTGACCGTGCAGGCTACGGCGCAAGCGATGACAGCAAAGGCGGTATGGATACGCAGACAATCGTTGAGGATTGCCGGACCGCACTGAAAAATGCCGGTGTGCAGACGCCGTATACGATCATGGCGCATTCGCTGGCGGGTGTGTATGCTTCATACTGGGTCAGCAAATACCCCGATGAGATCGACAGCGTGATTCTGCTGGACAGCACATGGCTGCTGCCGGAAAATGCCGAAGACAGCGTGACGCCGGTTGTACTCAGACAGTATGCAATGTATTTTGCGGCGAAAACAGGCTTGACGGATATTTGCCCTTCGACCTTTGACGGAACA
>CAMHUJ010000098.1 GCA_946188175.1 uncultured Ruminococcus sp. | reverse complement strand
ATCAGAGCTTCGGCATCCTGTCGATTCTGTTCTTTGACTGCTGCATGCTCTGGCGTGCAAACAATTTCTTCCTCGTGACCGGTACGACGTTTGTCTCGCTGGTATTCATCTACTATCTCATCAACAAGCTGCCCTCGCGCAAGCCCTATGAGAAGGTGCCGTGGACCTTTGCCGGTCTGATCTGTCTCGGTGCGGCGGTGCTCGTCACGTATTTCATCATCCGCGGTACGGTTGCAAAGCACAGACTCTTCGGTACCGCCTGCCATGACTTCGGTCTGTTCGTGCAGATGTTCTATTCGCTCTCCCACAGTCTCAGCCCGATGACGACCGCGGAGCGCGATACGCTGGTTTCGCATTTCCATGTTCACGCATCCTATATCTACTATCTGCTGGTGCCGTTCTACAAGATCTTCAAGTCGGAGACGGTGCTGCTCTGGGCACAGGGTATCCTTGCTGCCGGCGGCGCAATCCCGATGTTCCTCATTGCGAAGCGCCGCAATTTCAAGGGCATCTCGCTCATCGGCATCACCTTCATGTATATTTTCAGCATTGCGATCGTTTCGCCGTGCTTCTATGATTTCCACGAAAATGCGTTCCTTCCGACGCTGCTGATGTGGTTCTTCTATGCAATCGAGCGCGAAAATCCGGTTTTCATCTGGATCATGGCGGCGCTGGTCTGCATCGTCAAGGAGGATGCCCCGCTCTATATCATCTGCATCGGACTGTTCCTGTTCTTCGAGAAGAAGGGCAGCAAGATGCAGAAGCACGGCATTGCAATGACCTTCGTCAGCGGTGTCTATATGCTCTTTATCACGAAATGGCTCTCCGCTCACGGCGACGGCAATATGATGGCAAGCATCCGGTTCGGTCTGCTCATGGTCGATTCCGAAAAGGGCCTCGGCGAGGTCATTAAGAATACCCTGCTCGATCCGGCATATTTCTTCAGCCTGCTGATTCATGAGGATACGATCAATTTCTTCATGCAGGCGATGCTGCCGCTGCTGTTTATCCCGTTCCTGACGAAAAAGCTGCACCGCTTCTGGCTCATGGTGCCGCTGATCGTCATGAATCTTGTCATCGGCGCGGGCTATCACTATGCCGCGGATATGGAATTCCACTATGTCTTCGGACCGATGTGCCTGCTCTTCTATATGAGTATGCTCAATCTTGAGGACCTCGGGGAGCAGAAAAAGCATGATCTGGCGATCCTTGCCGGTTCTGCCGCGATCCTGTTCTTTGTCGGTATGCCGCTGCATTACTGGGACAATGTCGAAACCTATGCGGAGAACAAACCCGCGTTTCAGGCGGTCGAGGATGCGCTCGATACAATCCCGCGCGATGCAAGCGTCAGTGCAACGCCCTTCTATGTCGGTCATATCGCGGAGCGCGATGAAATCTATCTCTATGATATGAACGATGTCGATGAGGCTGCGCAGACGATCAATGATATGGATTCCTTCGATTTCTTCGTCTTCGGTCCGAATACCGATATCGGCAACTTCACCGCGCCGATTCTCGAACGGAACCGCTGGGAGGTCTTCGCTGAGGTTCCCGGCCGCGTTATCATCTACAAGAATCCGAACTATCCGAGAGGATAAAGTGAACCTGTTTTCATACGAAAGCCGCACAATGCAAGCTGTCATGCTGCATTGCGCGGCTTTTCTGTATATGACAAAAGACAGAAATAGAAAAATACGAAAAGGGCTTGACAAAGAACTACAAATGTAGTATAATACAATAAACTACAGCTGTAGAATAAGAAAGGAGCTATCTGTATGGAACAGAAAAAACTGCCGGATGCCGAATTTGAGATCATGAAGGCAATCTGGCAAATGCATGAACCGGTTACATCTGCCCTGATTACCGCGCAGCTGCGGCGCATCCCCTCCGCCAAGGACTGGAAACCGCAGACAATCCTCACCATGCTGACGCGGCTCGAACAAAAAGGCTTTCTGCGCTCCGAAAAACACGGCAGAGAGCGTGCTTACTACGTTCTGATCCCGCAGGCGGAGTACCTGCAAATCGAGGCAAACAGTTTACGGCAGCGCTTCTCCGGCGGTCGCTTTGCCGGTCTTGTCAAGGCGCTCTGCGATACCGATGACCTCACTGCGGCGGATATCGCCGACTTGCAGCGCTGGCTGAATGAAAGGAGCGGTCAATCATGATTCATGAACTGATTTTGCATCTTGATCATACGATCCTGAACGCAAATTTCTTCTCCTACCTGATACAGAGCATTCTGATCTGCTCGCTGACAATGAGCCTGATCGCGGCGGGCGCACTGCTGATTACACGCATCCTCAGAGAAAAACAGTCTGCCGCAGGACGCTGCCTGCTCTGGTGGGTCATCGGCTTCGGTTATCTGATTCCGTTCAAGCCGCATCCTGCCGGTGCGCTCACAGTCATCCGCGCATGGGATTACAGCGATACAGCCGCGCTGACGGACGGGACCTGCTCTCAGCTGAACGCGCGCTTGTATCCCGCGACGAATTTCTTTCTGCTGCTGCTCATCATCTGGGTGATCGGTGCAATCGTCTTCGGCACTGTGACACTGAACCGGCAGGAGCAGTTCAGCCGGAGCATCAGCCGTCTGCGCATGCCTGCGGATGCAGCGACGCAGATACTCGCTGACCGGCTCTGCAATCAGCTCGGAATGACACAGAATGTTCCGGTCTATACCGTCCGCGGGCTGGATACGCCGATGCTGACGGGCTTGCTGCATCCCTGCATTCTGCTGCCCGAGCAGGCTTACGAGCCCGCAGAGCTGCGGCTGATTCTCAAGCATGAGCTCTGCCACGACCGCCGCGGCGACCTCTGGTGCAAGCTGCTCTGGGTCTGCTGCCGCACGATACACTGGTTCAATCCCCTGCTCATCCTGCTGATGCGGCAAATTGAGCAGGACTGCGAGCTCGCCTGCGACGATGCCGTCATGAAACACGAAACTGCCGATGCTGCGAATATTTACTGCAATTCAATTCTCCATACGGCAATGCGGCGCTCTGCTGCATATTCCGGCACGATGCTTGCAACCGGCTTGTCCGGCAGCCGCGAGATGCTCATGACACGGTTCCGGTCGATTCTGTCCGGCGGCAAAAAGCGTCTGTTTCCGGCAATTTCTGCGGCGGCACTCGTGCTCACCGCCATGACCGGCAGCATCCTCGCATATAAGACGATAAACCGCACGAATGCGCCGCATGCTGAGGTATTCCCCGAAACCGAAATATACACGACAATGTCATATGCACCGGCGGCTTCTCCGGAAACCTATACCGTTCCGAATGTGACACTGCCGTTTCCCGAAAATATGCCTGCGCAGACCGTTCCGCCGGTCACGGAGCCGCCGTATGCAGGCACGACGGACGGGATACTTTATACCGTTCCGCAGGCACTGCCGATTCCTTGATATCACAAAAGCCGGACAGCATACTGACGCTGTCCGGCTTCGTTTTCCGTGTCGGATAAAAATAAAAAAGATGCCTCAAATCAACGAAGCATCTTCCTTTTTGAGTCGAGGTGACAGGACTTGAACCTGCGGCCTCTGCGTCCCGAACGCAGCGCTCTACCAAACTGAGCCACACCTCGTTATGCGGTTTTCAGCAGCCCTCCGTTTTCTGACTGCCTTGCTATTATAGCACAAAGTTACGAAAAAGTCAAGAGGAAATTCTTCAAATTGCAAAAATTATCAGAAAACACAATTTACCCCTTGAAATTCATAAAGAAATGTGGTATAATGATACCAGATTGAGGGTAACCTCTCAGTCAGCAAGAAATATCTGGAAATTCCGGATTATAGGTGTGCGGGCCCTGTGCAGCTGAGCACTGTGAACCATGTCAGGCGGGGAACCGAGCAGCATTAAGCGGATCGCTGGGCGTGCCGCAGTCAGCCTGCACACCTATGCTCCGGAATTTTTTTGTCAGGCTGTCAGCCGGATCGGAGGCGCATATGGGCGACAGACTCCGAAAATATACAAAGCAGCTCGGTAAGCTCGCATTTCAGGCCGGTTTCCCCGCGCTGCTCATCTACGGCGTTCTGATCGGGTCCTTTGTCGTGCGCGGTACGCCGCACAATGACACGATCATGCCGCTGATGTACCTGCGGCTCCTCGCCGCCTGCTATCTCACTGCATTCATCGTCACCTGCGTACTGCATTACAAGGAAATGATCCACGCCGTTCTCCGCTCGGATGAGCAGCTCATCGGCAATAACTTCGGCGGCTTCCGCAAACAGGACAAGCTGTTCTGCGCCGGTATGGAGGCATATGCCGCGAACCGGCCGCGCGAGGCGCTCGAATATTTCCTCGCTGTACAGGATGATTTTGAGCTGAACGGCTCCGAAACCGGCGTGCTCGCCTTCTATCTCGGGCGCTGCTATCAGATGCTCGACTGTCCCTCGAACGCAGTCACCTATTATCAGAAAGCACGCGAAAACGGCTTCTCTGAACCGTTCGCAAAGCTCTTTGAAGCGAGAAGCTGCTCCGAATGCGGCGACTTCTCAAACAGCCTCACGCTGTTTGAGGACCTGCTTGAGCATGATCCGCCGAAGGAATTTTACTTTTTGTATACCGACATCGGCTATCTCTATATCAAGCAGAAGCAGCCGGAACAGGCGGAGGAATGGTTCCGCAAATCCATAGATCAGAAACAGAATTACGCATTTGCGCTCGGCGGCATGGCGATCGCCTCCCTGCAAAAGGGCGATTTTGCCGCTGCGCAGGATTATCACTATAAAGCGCTGGTCAACCGTCTGGACAATGCGGTCAGCTTCCGCAAATACTACGAGGAAACCAAGCGCCTGATGCTTGACGCACATCCGGACTGGTCGGAGAAAACCGGCGCACATCCGGATACGAAAAAAGCAGCAGAATCTGAAAACTAAAGGAGCGTGAGAGGCTTTGGCAGCATATGAGGCGCTCTACCGCAAATGGCGGCCGCAGACCTTCGAGGATATCGTTGCGCAGCCGCATATCACGCGCACACTGAAAAATCAGATCATGCATGAGAAAACCGCCCATGCCTATCTGTTCACCGGATCGCGCGGCACCGGCAAGACGACCTGTGCGCGTATCTTTGCAAAGGCGGTCAACTGTCTCAATCCAAAGGACGGCAATCCCTGTCTCGAATGCGAAATCTGCCGCGATGCCGAAGCCGGTACGCTGACCGATATCATCGAGATCGACGGCGCCTCAAACAACGGCGTCGAGGAGGTCCGCAGCCTGCGCGAAAACGCAGTCTATCTGCCCGTCCGCTGCAAATATAAGGTCTACGTCATCGACGAGGTTCACATGATGTCCCCCGGCGCGTTCAATGCGCTGCTGAAAATCATCGAGGAACCGCCTGAATATGTCAAATTCGTCTTCGCTACGACCGAGATTCACAAGGTCCCCGCGACCATTCTCTCGCGCTGTCAGCGATTCGATTTCCGCCGGATCCTGCCCGCCGATATCGCCGGAAGAATCCAGTATATCTCCGAGCATGAGTCATTCGGCATCTCCGGCGCCGCCGCACACCGCATCGCAATGCTTTCCGACGGCGGTATGCGTGATGCGCTGAGTCTGCTCGATCAGTGCGCCGGTATCTCCGATGATATCGACACGGCGACCGTTGAAGAAGCGGTCGGCGTTGCAGGCACCGAATCCGTCTACGTCATTTTGCGCGCCATTGCATCGAAAAATGCCGCAGATGCGCTCGAACGGATTGATCTGCTCTATCAGCAGTCCAAGGATATGACGCGATTTGCCGATGAAATCTCCCAGCAGCTCCGCAGCATCATGCTGCTGAAAACGGCGCCGAAGGACCCCTCGCTGGTCGATGCCATGCCCGATGAGCTGGCACAGCTACAGGAGATTTCCGCGATGTATACGCTCCCTGCCGTGCTGGAGGCGCTCTCCGCCGTCCGGCAGTGCTGCGACCGCATGACGCGCGCAGGCAACCGCCGCATGGAGCTCGAAATGACGCTGATCCGCCTCTGCACCGACTATCAGCAGCAGACAGGCGAACTCAAGGCGCTTAATAACCGCATCGCTGCACTCGAACAGCAGCTTCAGGCGCTCCGGCAGAACGGGCTTCCGGCAGCCATGCCGCTCCCCCAGCCGCCGCCGAAAAAGCCTGCATCGTCAGGCAATATTCCGGCGCAGAATCTGCAAATGGAAGGCAAGCCGGATGCAAAACAGTTCCTGCCGCTGAAAAACTGGGCGGCGGTTCTCGAACGGTTCTACGATCTCGCACCGACCATTGCCGGATTGCTCGAAAATTCCAATGCGTATACCTATGAGGAAAAAGGGCTGCTGCTCATCATGGTGCGCAATTCGCTCTTCAAACGGCTGTTCCGTCAGCAGGATTCCGAAATGCTGCTGGATGCTGCGGAACAGGTGCTCGGCAAGCGCTATCAGCTCCGCTATAAAGTGATCGAGGGCGAATCCGAGCAGACAAATGCCCCTGCCGATATGCTTTTGCAGCGTGCCCGCGAACAGGGCATCCGCACCGGCGAGCAGGAAAACAGCAGCGTTTAATATGCATGATATTGCTGCGATATGCGGCTTGTCAGATAGAAATTTTTGAAAAATGATAGGAGAATTCTTATGAAATCCAGAGTACCGAAGCAGTTTCAGGGCGGCGGCCAGGACATGAACTCCATGATCCACCAGGCCCGCAAAATGCAGGATCAGATCACTGCATTGCAGGAAG
>CAMHUJ010000097.1 GCA_946188175.1 uncultured Ruminococcus sp. | reverse complement strand
TTGGAAGGATTGCTCGCATCGGGAAAAACGATGCGGGAAAAATTTTTTCAAAAAGTCAGTGATGGGTAAATATCGTTTTTCCAGCTCGTCGCTTGGAAGAAAAGCAGGATTGCTTGTAGCATAAAACATTTCTGCAAATTGATTTCTTTCATCTGTATTCATCTTGCATATCCTTTCCTGTTTTCTTTTATTATATCATATCATTGTGAACTTGTAAAGGCATAAATCGAATCAAGCTATATCTGCTCTATACTTTTTGTTTAACCGTCAAATTCATCACATATACCATTGATAATAATTTTGCGCGTGCGATAGGACGTAAAAGAGATTCAATAGACTAATGTCGCTTTTTATGAAAGGGACTTACTGTTCTATTTTGTTAACCCTTTATGTAAAGAGGGATTCGCCGTATCTGGTGAATCCCTCTTTTTGCGTTATTTTGCTTTGCGCATATCGCCGTCAGATATTGCATCAGGCTTCTTATGCTGCGAAATAAGCATGGCCTGCAATGCATTGGCAGCTTCGGTGTCCGCGTCCTTGATCGCATGGAGATAGCGCTGGGTCGTTGAGATGCTGCTGTGACCGAGCCGCGACTTCACTTGCTGGAGATTCACGCCGGAATAGATCAGCAGGGTCGCCGATGTATGTCGCAGACAGTGGAACTTGCGGATTTTGAAATTGTTTCGCTTCAAAAACTTCTTGAACTGCTTGGACGGTGTCTGAACGTGCATCTCGGTGCCGTCCCATTGCGTAAACAGCCAGCCCTCATCGTGCCAAGCTGTACCAAGCTCCTCTGCGATGTGCTGCTTTTCTTCTTTCAGAAGCTGAATCAGCGCGGAGACCTCCGGTGTGACCGATACGACGCGGACATCGTAGTCCTTCGGCGGCTTGGTAGCGGTCGGTTTGCCACGGAGCTTGTATGCGGACCGCTGGAAAAGAACCTTGTGATTCTCGCAGTCGGCATCGGAGAATTTCAGGGCGACCAGTTCACCGAGACGAGCGCCGGAGATAATCGCAAGCTGAATGCAGACCTGGAATTGCAGCGGCTCATTCTGCAAGGCTTCGACAATCGCCGCAGCTTCCTGCTTGCTGAAAATCTCAACTTCCGGCTGTACCACTTTCGGCAGCGTCAGCTTCTTGGCATCTGCTGGACTGCTTGCGATGATGCCGAGCTTGACCGCCTGCCGCATGATGCTTTGCAGGCAAACCAGTTTCCGCTTCACAGTCGCTGCGGACGGCAGCTTACCGTTCGGTTTCGGCGTTTCTGCGAGCATTTGCACAAATCGCTGCACATGGACGGGCTTGATCTCTGAGAGCTTCATGTGACCGAGTGCCGGAATAATGAGCTTGTTGATATAGTCAGTGTACGCTTCCAGTGTGCGCGGCGCAAGCGAATTCTTTACCAAATCGAGATACATTCCGCAGAACTTTGACAGCTTCATGTCCTGCTCTGCGCTGACTTCGCCCTGCTGGCAGCGGTTCTCGAAATCGGCGGCGACTTTCTGCACTTCCTTCTGAATGCGCTTTTCTGTCCAGCCATCCGGCACTTTCCATGTCGTTTCAAAAGGTTTCAGCTTGTGACCTTCGTCATCATATCCGCGATAGACACGGATCCGGTAGGAGATGATCTCGCCTTGCTTGTTCTTCCGCGGTTCGATTCGTGCCATGTTCAGTCAGCTCCTTTCCGTTCACTCGATGTTCCGGAACAGTTCAATGAATTCGTCAGTGGATTCACCGAAATACTCCCGATTTTCGAACAGCTCCCGCTTGATTTTCTTCACGATCTCGTCTATATCCTCCTGGACAAGCGCATACATATAGTCCGACCGATACATATAGTATGAAGCATATTGCCTGCTCTGCCGTTCAAACAAAAGCTTTTTATAGGTGGTGTCCGGCTCTTTAAACTGGTTTTGGCATCGTGCCAGGACATCTTTTTCATAGTATGCGTCAAATTTCCGCATCTCCGCCTTCATGCCACGCTTTGATGCCTCGGTATAGTCGTAGAGATCACCGGCGAGCAGTTCTTCCGGAAGGTCGGTGCCATGCTCTCTATTGTATTGTTGCAATAGCTTCTGACGTTCGCGGTACCGATCCATTGTCAGATTATGTGCATCCATAATGCCTTGCAGGAACTCCGGCGTCAGTGCACCAACGATATAATCCAGAAGCACATCAACATCCTGCATGGACTCATCCGTCCGAATCTCGATCAACTGCTCAATTACTGTCTGAGAAAGACCGGTTAATGCAGAGGCAGCCTGAATCTGAAAATCCGGAGTTGGATCACTGTTCAAACCGAGCAGATAGTCAGCGGAAACCTCATGATACCTTGCCATTGCTTCAATGATCTCCAGATCCGGCTTTCTCGCGCCGTTTTCATAGCGTCCATAAGTTTGCTGCGTAATGCCGATACCCTCCGCAATTTCCTTCTGAGATCGCTCTCCACGAAGCTTGCGCAAGCGCTCTGTGAAAACTCCAATGTCCATTTTTGATGCAACTCCTTTCATCAAGCTGTGTCGTGAAACCCGACACTGGTTTTATGGGGTCGAATTTCCCGACCGCATCCGCCTGCCCTGTTTCAGGGCGGGTATTTTTATGAATATCGTATTTCAAAGCTGCAAAACAGCAGTTTTGAATCGGTGAACGAATCGTTCACCATAATGGCAACAAATTACTATTTACGTTTGGCGTATTCGTACTTAGATATAATCCGATTATACATCATTGGATTAAGCTCTTGACATTTATTGTTTGGCGTGATACAATAATATTATCGCCAATCATCACTATCAGCATTATAGCAGATTATTGATGGTTTGTCAAGGGGGGATGCAAAAAATGTGAAAAAAGTTTTGGAGGAAGCAAGCGGTATGAAGAAGAGGGAGGTCTATCATGAAAAGAGCAAATCAGGAAATCAGGGAGTATGCAGCAAAAAACAATGTCTATCTCTGGGAAATCGCACTGGCAATGGGCATCTCGGAACCGACCATGACCAGAAAGCTCCGCACGGAGCTCCCGGAGCGTGATCGTGAGATGATCATTCGAGTCATCAATGAACTTGCAGCTATGCGCCAAATCAGCTATTGATCTTCCTAAAGAAGCAGAAGGTTCAAACCATCGAGAGAGAAAGAGAGGTACACATGAACATGATGCAGAACACGAACATCCCTGTTATGAAAGGTATTATCGAGTGCGCCGAGATCTTCGGCATCAGCCGGCACTACTGCCGCCAGCTCGCGCTGACCGGCGCTGTCAAGGCTGTGCGTGTCGGGCGCGGCAAAATCCTCATCAACGTGCAGAGCATGGCGGACTTCTTCAACCAGTCTTCCATTCCTGAGCCGGAGGATGAGGCCACGAATCAGGGCGTCATCCAGCCGATCCCGGTCAGACTGTGAGGTGCGCATGGCAAGCAAGAGAATGTTTGCAAATACGATCGTCAGCTCGGCGCGGTTTCTCCGCATGGGTGCATCTGCCCGCCTGCTCTACTACGATCTGGGTATGCGGGCGGATGATGACGGAATTGTTGAGGCGTTTACGGTCATGCGGGCGACCGGAGCCAGTGAGGACGATTTGAAACTGCTTGCAGCAAAGGGCTTTGTAGTGATCCTGAATGCGGACCTCGTAACGTATATCTGCGATTGGGAAACCAACAACTATATCCGTGGTGATCGCAAGCAGCCGAGTATCTACACCGATCTCCTCGCGCAGTTCCGAAGCGGCGAAATGCTCCCCTATCTCTGTGCTGACAGTCAGTTGCCCGTCAACTGTCAGGCAGATGTCGGTCACTTGCCTGACAAATGTCCGGCAGTTGACTGTCAAATGTCCGGCAAATGTCAGCATAGTATAGGTAAGTATAGTATAGGTAAGGTTAGTATAGATAAGGAGAGTGCAAAGCCTCCCCGCCATACATACGGTCAGTATCAAAATGTGTACCTGACTGACGAGGAGCTGAGTACACTCCAGGCTGAATTCCCGAATGACTGGCAGCAGCGCATTGAAAGAGTATCCGAATATGTCGCAAGCAGCGGAAAGACATACAAGAATTATCTCGCAGTCATCCGGACATGGGCAAAGAAAGATCAGAAACCACTGCCCCGAAACGAGGCACCGGTTCAACCGGTCTATGATCTGGAGGGGGTGTTCACATGAGTGCAGTGAAAGAAGTATTCAGCATCCTTGCCGCGAGAGCCGAAGAAGCAATTCCTGTTCATGACAGTGACTATCTTGGTGAGGACGGCTTACTGATCTGCGGCAAGTGCCATACACCGAAGCAGTGCAGACCGTTTCATGATTCAGACTTTGCAGTGTACTGCCTTTGCCAATGCCAGCAGGAAGAAGACAGGCTCATGCAGGAACGGCTGCGGCGGAATCAGACTGAACAGAGGCGAGCAATTTGTTTTGGTACTTCCGATTTGATTCACGCATTCTTTGCAGAGGAAGACGGAAAGAATCCGAAGCTGACCGAAGTATGCAGAACATTTGCAGAGAATCTCACCGGCAGCACAGAATGGCTGCTGCTCTGGGGAGACTGCGGGACAGGCAAATCCTACATGGCGGCGTGCATTGCGAATGCGGCGATTGATGCGGGCATGACGGCGCGGTTCATCACGGTTTCCGAAATCGAACAGCAACTCTGGAACAGTCCGGACAAAGCAGCGGTCTATGATGAAATGAATCACACAGGGCTGCTTGCGATTGACGATTTCGGATGCGAACGCCGCACGGAATACATGGATGAGATCAAGTTCAATCTGATCGACGGAAGACTTCGCAGCGGAAAGCCCTGCGTCATCACAACCAATCTTTCGATGAACGATTTTGCAGCACCCGCCGACCTTACACAGAAACGAATCGTCAGCAGAATGTTTGAGCGTGCGGCGACGTTTCATGTGCAGGGAGAGGACAGACGCTTCACCGCACTCAAAGAAAGAGCTGCACGATCATCATCATCAAGCCCAACGACAACGGAAGAGGAGTGATGCAGGAATGGCCGGATTCAAAAACAAACTCGGTCCGATCAAAGTTTGCCTTGAGAGAGATCAGGTCAATGCGCTGCTCTCGATGCTTGATACGATGGTTGTCGGCGGCAGCGAGTGCGCGTTCGGTGACATGGCGAAAGCACTCCGCGACAAAATCACGCGCTACGGAAAACCGATCAGGTGCGATGATATGGACGAGGTGCTGATCTACTTCTTCGACAACGAAGCCGAGAAGATGATCTCGCTGATGAGCCTGTACCTTGCGCTGACCGCAAGAGATATACACGACTACTATTCGGAAATCGGGTATCGATATCGCAAAGGGTTTGGGAATCCCCAAGCTGCGGAGCAGACAAAGGCCACCTGAGAGCCCCGGAAATCAGTAGTGCATGGTCGGAAACCGGTCATGCGCTACTGATATTGGGTAATCTATTGATTGAGTTTGCAAAACGGTACAAAAAGCGTGATTTCAGCTGTTCTCCGGCTGAAAAAAGAGAGAAGGAGGACAAATGGAACGATTCAGTATCAGCGTCACACTTGGCAAGGCAAGCAATCCCCACGGCGCAAACCTCGCACACAATAACCGCGACTTCATTGCAAGAAACATCCGCCGCGACCAGATGCAGAACAACATTTTCTTCAAGCAGCAGGATGTCCGGGAAGCATACTCGGAACTGTTCGGCGCGGCAATCGACGATTACAATGCCAAACAAAAGCAGCCCTGCCGACGCATCAAAGACTATTATTCGCACATCGCTTCCGGCAAAAGAGAGGAGCCGTTCTATGAAGTGATCGTGCAGCTCGGTGACTGCAAAGACACACCCTGCGGAAGTCCCCGCGCAGAAATCGCGCAGAAGATTCTCGCAGAGTACGCTGCGAAGTTTCAGGAGCGCAACAAAAACCTTCATGTGTTCAACAGCGTCATGCATCTCGATGAAGCATCCCCGCATCTGCACATCGACTTCGTGCCGTTCTATACCGAGGGAAGACAGCGCGGACTGAGCAAAGGTGTTTCGATGCGGGCGGCATTGAAAGAGATGGGAATCACTGCAAAGAACAGCGGCGTCAATCAGTTGGTGATCTGGGAAGAACGTGAGCGGAAGACATTGGAGCAACTGCTCCGGCAACATGAATGTCAGCGTGAAGACAAGCAGGCGCATCATCATCATCTTACCGTCGAGGAATACAAAAGCTGGCAGGATGCCAAACGGAACGCGGCAGTTTTTCGTGAGAAGCAGCGTGTCGAACCGGAAGATATCCGGAATGCGCTCCGGATGAAACAACAGATCGCGCAGCTGACATCCATCAATGCCGCGATGAAAGAGCAAATGTATTCGCCGTACAAATCATTCTTCTATGCGGATGATGACAAACGGGCATTCGTACAGGCGGCACTCGATCGGGAGCAGATCCCGTACCGTGAAACAGAGAACGGCTTTGAGGCGCAGGAGTGTTATGTCGATGCGATCAGACGAATTGAAGCGCAGTACAGGAAACAGCCGACCTCCCGGCGCGAAAAACTCCGCGATGACATTGATCGGATGCTGATGATGTCAAAAGATTTCGATCAGCTTTTGCAGCGGCTCTGCGATTCGCACTACGAGATCAGGCTCGGCAAATACATTGCAGTCAGGCCGGCGGACGGAAAGAATTATATCCGTCTGAAATCGCTCGGCAGCGCTTACAGTGAAGATGTGCTGCGGAACCGACTGGAAA